>CAZUWQ010000001.1:0-40640 GCA_964624195.1 uncultured Oscillospiraceae bacterium
ACTTCTACCATATGTTCCAGCACTACGGCTGCAATATGCAGTGCGGCGGCAACGACCAGTGGTCCAATATGCTGGGCGGCACGGAGCTGATCCGCCGCAAGCTGGGCCAGGACTCCCACTGCATGACCATCACCCTGCTCACCGACGCCCAGGGCAACAAGATGGGCAAGACCGCCGGCAACGCCGTGTGGCTGGATCCCAACAAGACCAGCCCCTATGAGTTCTACCAATACTGGCGCAATGTGGGCGACGCGGACGTGTTGAAGTGTATCCGTATGCTCACCTTCCTGCCCCTGGAGCAGATCGACGAGATGGACCACTGGGAGGGGGAGCAGCTCAACCGGGCCAAGGAGATCCTGGCCTATGAGCTCACGGCCCTGGTTCACGGTCAGGAGGAGGCGGATAAGGCCCAGTCCGCCGCCAAAGCTCTGTTCGCCACCGGCGGAGACCTGTCCAACGCGCCCTGCACGGAGCTGGACGCGGGCGATCTGACCGACGGGCAGATCGGGGCGCTGGATCTGTTGGTCAGGTGCGGCCTGGCCGCATCCAAGGGCGAGGCCCGCCGCCTGATCCAGCAGGGCGGCGTCACCGTCAACGACCGAAAGGTGACCGACGTGGAGGCCAGATGGCCCCGGGCGGACCTGGAGGGTGACGGCCTGATGATCAAAAAGGGCAAAAAGGTGTTCCACCGGGCACACATGGCAGGCTGATCCGTCTCTGTTGGCCCCTGTAACGAAATCGTGATAAAGCTGGAAAAAACGCTTGCAATTTGCCATAGCTTGTGATAAACTATCTCAGTCTGAAAAAGGGCGGTCCTCTGCGCGGCATGGCCTGGACGCACGAACGCCTGTAATTAGGAGGAAAATAGGCAATGGAGTTGTTGAAGCAGTTCAGCGAAAAGTACATGAAGGACACCGTTCCCGAGGTAAACGTGGGCGATACCGTTCGTGTGCACATCCGCGTGAAAGAAGGCAGCCGTGAGCGTATCCAGGTGTTTGAAGGCACCGTGATCGCCAAGAAGCATGGCGGCATCGAGGAGAGCTTCACCGTGCGCCGTATCTCTTACGGCGTCGGCGTGGAGAAGGTATTCCCCCTGCACGCGCCCACCATCGAGAAGGTGGAGACGGTGCGCAAGGGCAAGGTCCGCCGCGCGAAGCTGTACTATCTGCGTGACCGTGTGGGCAAGGCTGCCAAGGTCAAGGAAGATCTGTAATTCGGCGGCGAACACAAAAAAGGAGCGGATCATCCGCTCCTTTTTTTGTAATTGCGGCGCCGTGCGTTTTGAACGCGGCATGAAGATGGGAGGACGCCAGATGAATATTCAGTGGTATCCCGGCCACATGACCAGGACCCGTCGGCAGATGGAGGAAGACGTAAAATTTGTGGATATGGTGGCCGAGGTGGTGGACGCCCGCATCCCAGTATCCAGCCGGAACCCGGATATCGACGCCATGGTGGGCGACCGGCCCCGGATGATCATATTCAATCGGGCGGACCAGGCGGACCCGTCCATGACGGCCCGGTGGTTGGCCTATTTCCGGGGAAAAGGCTACGCGGCGCTGGAGACGGACGCCAAGGAGGGAAAGGGCGTCAGCCAATTCTCCGCCGCGGTGAAAGAGGCGCTGAAGGAGAAGATCGCCACCTGGCAGGCCAAGGGCCAGGTAGGGCGCCGGGTGCGGGTAATGGTGGTGGGCGTGCCCAATGTGGGGAAGTCCACCTTCATCAATAAGGTGGCCAGGCGGAAATCGGCCAGGGCGGGGGACCGCCCCGGCGTGACACGGGGCAAGCAGTGGGTCAGCGTGGACAGCGGCCTGGAGCTGCTGGATACCCCCGGCATCCTCTGGCCCAAGTTTGAGGACGAGACCACCGGGCTGCACCTGGCGTTTACCGGAGCGGTGAAGGACGAGGTCATGGACAGCGAGGCGCTGGCCTGCGGCCTGTTGGAGCTGCTGAGAGACCGCTATCCGGCAGCGCTGGCGGAGCGGTACAGGATGGAGGTGACGCCGGAGCTGTCCGGCTGGGAGCTTTTAGAGCGAGCGGCCCGGAAGCGGGGTATGCTGGTATCCGGCGGCGAGGTGGATACAGAGCGGATGTCCAGGGTGCTGTTGGATGAATTTCGGGGTGGAAAGCTCGGACGCTTTACACTGGAACAGCCCGAGTCGGTTTAAGAGGTTTGCCATGTGGACATATGAGGAGAAGGCCCGGCAGCAGGGCCATTTGAAGGTGTGCGGCTGTGACGAGGCGGGGGCCGGCCCCCTGGCCGGACGGGTATACGCCGCTGCGGTGATCCTGCCCTTCGGACTGGAGCTGCCCTATCTCAACGACTCCAAGCAGGTGACGGAAAAGCGGCGCGAGGCGCTGTTTCCACAGATACAGAAGGCCGCCGTCAGCTGGGCCGTGGCCTGGGCAGAGCCGGAGGAGATCGACGAGCTGGACATTCTGAACTGCCGGATGCTGGCAATGCAGCGGGCCATCGACCGGCTGGCGCCCGCGGCGGACTACGCGCTGATCGACGGGAACCGGGACCACGGCAGCCGCTGCGGGATCACCACGCCCCATGAGCTGATCGTCAAGGGCGACAGTCTTTCCGCCAGCATTGCCGCGGCTTCCATCCTGGCAAAGGTCAGCCGGGACCACTATATGGTGGAGATGGCGAAGCGGTACCCCCAATATGAGTTTGAGCGCCACAAGGGCTATCCCACCAGGCGGCATAGGGAACTGCTGCGGCAGTATGGGCCCTGTCCTATTCACCGCAGGACCTTTCTGAAAAAGCTATGAGGGGCGGACAGGAGGCCCGTCTGCTGGGCAAATGGGGGGAGCGGCTGGCGGCGGAGGAGCTGCGCCGCCGGGGCTGGACCGTGCTGGAGCTGAACTACCGGTGCCGGTTGGGCGAGGTGGACATCGTTGCATCCGACCGCTCCTATCTGGCCTTTGTGGAGGTGAAGCTCCGCCGGGATGACCGGTATGGGGCGGGGAGCGAGGCCGTGACCCGGAGCAAGCGGAAAAGGGTGAAGGCCGCCGCGCAGATGTATCTGCTCATCCACCCCACGGAGCTGCAGCCCCGATTTGATGTGGTGGAGATCTATGCCCCCCAGGGCATGAACACAGCAGCTCCCCGCATATCCTATCTGGAAAACGCTTTTTAGGGGGGAGCCATATGAAAAAACTCTGTGTGTTTGACGCCCACTGCGACACCATTTCCCGCTGCTGGCGGGAGTATGAGGGGCTGTATTCCAATACCGGCGCCATAGCCCTGGAGCGGACGGCGGCCTTTGAGCGCTATTGCCAGTTTTTTGCTCTGTGGACCGCGGATGGCTACACCGGACGTCCTTCGGGCGGGGATTCGGTGGAGCGGGCCTATTGGGCGCTGCTGCGCTGCTTTAAGGATCAGATGGCGAGGAACCGGGACAGGATCGTCCAGTGCCGCACCGGCGCCCAGGCGGAGGAGGCCAACCGGCAGGGGAGAGCGGCGGCGTTTCTGTCGGTGGAGGGCGGTGAGCTGCTGGGCTGTGACCCGGATCGGCTGGTCCAGGCGGCGGCGGATGGGGTGGCGGCCATCAACCTGACCTGGAACCACGCCAACGCTCTGTCCGGCTCGTCGCGGGAGGAGCCGGAGCGGGGGCTGACCCCGCTTGGGAAGCGGTTTATGGCCCGGATGGAGGACCTGCATATCCTGGTGGACGTGTCCCATCTGTCTGACGCGGGCTTCTGGGATGTGATGGAGCAGGCCCGCCGGCCCATTCTGGCCAGCCATTCCAACGCCAGGGCGGTGTGGGATCACACAAGGAACTTGACGGATGGACAAATAACTGCCATAATACAAAATCAAGGCGCGATCGGCCTGAACTTTTACCGGGATTTCATAGGACTGGGCCGGGACCTGGACGGAGTGCGCGCTCATCTGGACCATATGTTGGACCTGGGCGGAGAAAAATGCGTGGCGCTGGGCGGCGACTGGGACGGCTGCGATCTGATCGACGACCTGCCCGATATCACGCGGCTGGCAGATCTCTACGAGCACCTGCTTCGGCATAACTACAGTGAAGCGGTCCTGGGGGACCTGTTTTATAATAACCTGATGAGAGTAGTGAGCGAACCATGAATTATGTCAGCACAAGAGATAAGAAGCTGCGTATGTCCGCCGCCCAGGTCATCGCCCAGGGGCTGTCGCCCGACGGCGGGCTGATGACCCCGGAGGTGCTGCCCCGGCTGCCGCGCGGCGCGTTGGAGAGTATGAAGGATATGTCCTACCAACAGCGGGTGGTGTATATCCTTGGCCGCTATCTGGACGGCTTCTCCGCCGGGGAGCTGTCATCCTTTGCCTCGGCGGCCTATGGCGGGGGCAAGTTCGATGATCCCGCCGTGGCCCCTCTGCGTGGGCTGGACGAAAGGACCCATTGCCTGGAGCTGTGGCACGGGCCCACCTGCGCTTTCAAGGACATTGCGCTGCAAATGCTGCCCCATCTGCTGTCCGCCTCGCTGGTGAAGAACAATGAGGACAAGACGGCGTGTATCCTGGTCGCCACCTCCGGCGACACGGGCAAGGCCGCGTTGGAGGGCTTCCGGGATGTGGATAAGACGAAGATCCTGGTGTTCTACCCCAAGGACGGGGTATCGGCCATCCAGGAGCTGCAGATGGTGACCCAGGCGGGGGACAACGTGGGCGTGTGCGCGGTGGCAGGCAACTTTGACGACGCGCAGACCGGTGTGAAGCGGATATTCTCCGACAGGGCGCTGGCGGAGCAGCTGGCCCGGAGAGGCTGTTTTCTCTCGTCAGCCAACTCTATCAACTGGGGCCGGGTGCTGCCTCAGATCGTCTATTATGTGTCCGCCTACTGCGACCTTTTGAAGGCGGGGTCCATCCAGGCCGGCCAGCAGATCAATGTCTGCGTGCCCACCGGGAATTTCGGGAACATACTGGCGGCCTATTACGCCAAGATGATGGGTGTGCCCATCAAGACGTTCCTCTGCGCCTCCAACCATAACAATGTGCTCACAGACTTTATCCAGACCGGCGTGTACGATAAAAACCGTACCTTCTACAACACCCTGTCGCCATCCATGGATATCCTGATCTCCAGCAATCTGGAGCGGATGCTGTTTGAGCTGTCCGGCCGGAACGACGCTCTGGTGCGGGGCTATATGACCCGGCTTTCTGAGTGCGGCCGCTATGAGGTGGATCCGGATGTCCTGGACCGGTTCCAAAAGGAATTTGCCGCCGGCTATTGTGACGATGACCGGACCATGGCGTCCATCGCCAAAATGTGGAGGGAGCATCGATACCTGATCGACCCCCACACCGCCGTGGCCTTTGACGTGCTGGAGCGATACCGGGCTCAGTCGGGAGACGATACGGTCTGCGTGGTGGTATCCACCGCCAGTCCCTTCAAGTTCTGCGGCAGCGTGCTCAGCGCTCTGGGTGTAGAGCGGCACAAGGAGGGAACCGACATTCTGGACCAGCTGGCCCGGTACACCGGGGCGCCCGTCCCGGCGCCGCTGGCCGCCCTGAAGGATCAGCCCCGCCGCTTCCACGGCGTGACCGAAAAGGAGCGGATGGCGGATCAGGTGCTGGATCTGCTGAAATGACCGAAAAGACCGTGGCGTTGTGGGAAAGGAGGCGGTCAGGTGGCTGTTTACGCCATCGGGGATACCCATCTCTCTCTGGGCACCGATAAGCCGATGGAGGTGTTCGGCGGCGGCTGGGAGGGCTATGTGGACAAGCTGCGGAAGGGCTTCGCCCAGGTGGATGACGGGGACACGGTGGTCCTGTGCGGCGACCTGTCCTGGGGTATGAGCCTGGAAGAGGCCCGGCCTGACTTCGTGTTTCTGGATCACGAACTGCCGGGGGAGAAGTGGCTGCTGAAGGGCAACCATGACTACTGGTGGAACACCGCGGCCAAGATGAACGCCTTCTTTCAGCGGGCCGGACTGACCCATCTGCACATCCTGCACAACAACTGCGCGTTTTATGGAGACCGTATAGCTCTGTGCGGCACCCGGGGATGGTTTTATGAGGAAAACGGCGGCCCGCAAACGGAGAAGATATTCAAGCGTGAGCTGATCCGCCTGGAGGCGTCTTTAAAAGCGGCGGGGGACCGGGAGCGGTACTGTTTTCTGCACTACCCGCCGCTTTACCGGGGCTATCGCTGTCAGGAGGTCATCGACCTGCTGGAGCGGTATCAGGTCAAAGCCTGTTATTACGGTCATCTCCACGGTCCCAGCCACCGTCTGGCGGTGGAGGGGACCCAGGGATCGGTGGACTATCACCTGGTTTCGGCAGACTATGTCGGATTCCGTCCGAAAAAAATTTTGGATTGAGCAAAAAAACAGTGGAAATATGCCGGCCCATCTGGTAAAATAGATTGGATTGTACAGAAAGAAAGGCCTCAGCGATCCAAAAGTCAGGCCGAAGTTGGAGGAATCGTATACCATGAAGATGAAAAGCATTGAGAAAAAAGAACACAGCGCCTTTGAGCTGGTGGTCGAGGTCGGAGCCGAGGAATTCGATCAGGCCATTAATAAGGTCTACCAGCGCCAGAAGCACCGTATCATGATACCCGGCTTCCGGAAGGGCAAGGCGCCCCGGAAGATGATCGAAAAAATGTACGGCGCCGAGGTGTTCTATGAGGACGCCGTGGAGGATACCTATCCCAGAGCCTACGAGGACGCGCTGAAGGAGTCGGGCCTTGAGCCGGTGGCCTATCCCAAACTGGAGGTCCTCTCCATGGGCAAGGAGGGCTTTACCTTCAAGGCCCTGGTCACCGTGCGGCCCGAGGCCTCCGTCAAGGATTACAAGGGCCTGGATGTGGTCAGGCCCGAGGTGAAGGTGTCCGCCGCCGACGTCAAGGCGGAGTTGAAGCCGTACATCGACCGCGCCTCCCGGCTGGTGACCGTGGAGCGCAAGGCGAAAAAGGGCGACGTGGCTGTCATTGATTTCGAGGGCTTCAGGGAGGGCGTGCCCTTTGAGGGCGGCAAAGGCGAGAACTACAGCCTGGAGCTGGGCTCCCACAGCTTTGTGCCCGGCTTTGAGGAACAGGTCATCGGCATGAAGGCCGGCGACGAGAAGGATCTGGACATCACCTTCCCTGAGGACTATACCCCGGAGCTCGCCGGCGCGGCCGTGGTATTTAAGGTAAAGGTCCATGAGGTGAAGGAACGTCAGGAGCCGGAGATCGATGATGAATTCGCCAAGGACGTCTCCGAGTTCAATACTCTGGAAGAGTTTAAGAAGGACCTGGGTGAGAAACTGAAGGAGCGTCGGCAGACGCGGGCGGACCGGGAGTTTGAGGACGCCGTGATCGACGCGCTGATCGGGAAGCTGGAGTGCGAGGTTCCTGAGGCCATGGTGGATTACCGGGCGGAGAAGATCATGGACGATTACGCCGCCCGCCTTCAGGACCAGGGCATTCCCTTCGATCAGTATGTAAAGATGATGGGTCTGACTATAGACGATATGAAGGCCCAGGCCAAGACCACCGCCGATCGCGCGGTGCGTAGCGAGCTGGCGCTGGAGGCTGTGGCTGAGGCGGAGAAGCTGGAGGTCACCGAGGAGGAGATGGACGCCGAGGTGGCGCGCCTTGCCAAGGAGCACGATATGTCCGAGGAGCGCCTGCGCGACATAATGGATGAGAAAGGCGTAAAGAAGGATCTGCTGGCACGGAAGGCGCTGGATCTGGTGAAATCACTGGTGAAGAAGCCGGCGGCCAAAAAGTCCGCGCCCAAAAAGGCGGAGCCGTCCGCTGAGACGGAGGATCAGAAAAAGACGCCTGCCAAAAAGCCCGCGGCGAAGAAGCCCGCCGCCAAGAAGCCGGAGGCGCCCGCTGCAGAGGCCGAGTCCAAGAAGAAGCCCGCCGCCAGGAAGACGGCCGCGAAGAAGGCTGAAAAAACGGAGGAATAAGCTCAAGGAATAAGTTCACGGGTCCATTGGGTATACTTGCGGTATCCGTGCCGGAAAGGAGCGTTTTTTATGAGTTTAGTTCCCTATGTATTGGAACAGACCAGCCGGGGAGAACGGCAGTATGACATTTTTTCCCGTCTGCTCAATGACCGGATCGTTTTTTTGGGAGAGGACGTCAACGCCACCACCGCCTCTCTGGTGGTCGCGCAGCTGCTCTATCTGGAGTCCCAGGACCCGGATAAGGACGTCCAGTTCTACATCAACAGTCCCGGCGGGTCCATTACGGACGGCATGGCGATCCACGATACCATGCAGTATATCAAGTGCGACGTGTCCACCATCTGCATCGGAATGGCGGCGTCCATGAGCGCGTTTCTGCTGGCGGCGGGGACCAAGGGCAAGCGCATCGCGCTGCCCAACTCCGAGATCCTGATCCATCAGCCTCTGATCGCCGGCAACGGCATTTCAGGCCAGACCACGGACATCAAGATCCACGCCGACCATCTGGTGCGCACCAGGGAGAAGATGAACCAGCTGCTCAGCCAGTATACCGGGCAGCCGCTGGAGACCATCCAGAGGGACACCGAGCGGGACAACTATATGACGGTGGAAGAGGCCAAAAGCTACGGTATCATCGATAAAATCATCTATAATCGTTGATTTGCGCTTCATTATCAGCGTCAAAGAGCGGAGGGCGTCGTCTTCCGCTCTTTGGCGCTTTCGTGAAAGGGAGTTTACCAATGGCACGAGATGAATATAAGTCCGTCCGCTGTTCTTTCTGCGGCAAGCATCAGGAGCAGGTGGACCGGATCATCGCCGGTCCGGGCGCCTATATCTGCAACGAGTGTATCATGCTGTGCATGAATATCCTGAACGAGGACGGGGACCTTGACGCATCCTCCTCAGTGCCGGAAGTGCCCGACATCATCCCGACCCCAAAGGAGATCTGCGGCGTCCTGGACGAGTATATCATCGGGCAGGAGGAGGCCAAGATCACCCTTTCTGTGGCGGTGTATAACCACTATAAGCGCATCTATTTCGGCGGCGGCGACAATGTGGAGCTGCAGAAGAGCAATATTCTGATGGTGGGTCCCACAGGCTGTGGTAAGACCCTGTTTGCCCAGACCCTGGCCCGAATTTTGAAGGTGCCCTTCGCCATCGCCGACGCTACCACCCTCACTGAGGCGGGCTATGTGGGCGACGATGTGGAAAACATCCTGCTCCGGCTGGTGCAGGCGGCGGATTACGACATCGAGTTGGCCCAGCGGGGCATCATCTATGTGGACGAGATCGACAAGATCGCCCGAAAGAGCGAGAACACCTCCATCACCCGGGATGTGTCCGGCGAGGGGGTACAGCAGGCGCTGCTGAAAATTTTAGAGGGCACAGTGGCGAATGTTCCGCCCCAGGGTGGACGGAAGCACCCTCATCAGGAGTTCATTCAGATCGACACCAAGAATATTCTGTTCATCTGCGGCGGAGCCTTTGACGGTTTGGAAAAGATCATCGAACAGCGTCTGGACAAAAAAACCATTGGCTTCGGCGCCGACATCAAGACGGCGGCGGATCGTCAGACAGAGGATATTTTCAAGGAGGTCCAGCCCCACGACCTGCTGAAATTCGGCATCATTCCGGAGCTGGTGGGCCGTCTGCCGGTGATCACAACGCTGAAAGCGCTGGACCGCGATCAGTTGGTGCGCATCCTGACAGAGCCGAAAAACGCGCTGGTCAAGCAGTATAAAAAATTGATGGAATACGACAACGTGGAGCTGGATTTCACCAGGGAAGCGCTGGAGGCGGCGGCGGACAAGGCGGTAGAGCGCAAGATCGGCGCCCGCGGCTTGCGGGCGGTGCTGGAGGAGGTCATGACCCCGGTAATGTACGAGGTCCCCTCCGACGAGAGCATTGCCAAGGTCACCGTAACGCCCGAGGCTATCCGGGGCGAGGACGGGCCCACGCTGGAGCGTGACCCTGACCGACCGGCCCGGCCCAGACTGGGCGCTGCCGCTCTGCGGGCGGAAAAAGGGGGCCACGCCTCGCCTAAGGGGAACGTGTCCTGACCCCTTTGAGATAACGAATAAGCATATTGCGAGGGGGTGGGTGCGGACCTGCCCCCTCATCTAAACCGATCGACCGTGAGGAGTGATCATGATGATTGCGGATACCGCGTTGGAGCGGGTGATCGTTCCGGTCCTGGCATTGAGAGGGATCACCGTATTTCCAAACCTTGTGCTCCATTTTGATGTGGGCCGGCCAGCGTCCATCCGGGCGCTGGAGGAGGCCATGTCCGGGGACCGGGAGATCTTTCTGGTCACCCAGCGGGAACTGACCGTGGAAGATCCGGGCGCCAACGACCTCTATCAGGTAGGAACTGTGGCGGTGGTCAAGCAGATCCTTCGTCTGCCGGATAACAACGTCAGGGTCATGGTAGAGGGACAGAGCAGGGGCCGAATGCTCCGACTGACGGCCACAAAGCCCTTTCTGACCGCGGAAATCGAGATCCTGAACGAGCCGGAAACGCCGGCCAGAGCCAATTCCCCTCGGGTGGAGGCCTTTATTCGGCAGATATACGCGCTGATGGAGCGCTATACCGAGTTGTCCGACCGGGTGACGCCGGAGGTGTACCTGAAGCTGCTGGACAGTGATGACTGCGCCTATATCTCCGACTACGCCGCGCAGAATCTGCCCCTGCGCTTTGAGGACAAGCAGGCCATCCTGGAGGAGCTGCGCCCTGCTCGTCGGCTGGAGCGGCTGTGCCGTATTCTGAGCCGGGAGGTAGAGATCCTGGAGGTGGAGAGCGACCTGGAGTCCAAGATCCATGAGCAGATGGCGGCAAATCAGCGGGACTATGTACTGCGGGAGCAGCTGCGGGTGATCCAGAAGGAGCTGGGTGAGCCGGAGGAAAACGATGAGATCACCGAATACCGCCAGGCGGTGGCAGCAGCCAATCTGCCCCAGGAGGTGCGTGAGAAGCTGGAAAAGGAGATCGGGCACCTGGAAAAGCAGCCCTTTGGCTCCTCGGAGGCCGCCGTGCTGCGGAGTTATTTGGACGTCTGCCTGGATCTTCCCTGGCAGGTGAAGACCCGGGAGCGGGTGAGCATAAAGGCGGTGTCCAGGGCCCTGGACGCGGACCACTTCGGGCTGGAAAAGGTGAAGGAGCGCATTTTGGAATTTGTGGCGGTAAAGCAGCTGTCCCCGGGGCTGAAAGGACAGGTCATCTGCCTGGTGGGTCCGCCGGGAGTGGGCAAGACGTCCATCGCCATGAGCGTGGCCCGGGCCATGAACCGCAAGCTGGCCCGGATCTCACTGGGCGGCGTACACGACGAGGCGGAGATCAGAGGCCACAGAAAGACCTATGTAGGCGCCATGCCGGGCCGGATCATCGCCGGCATCCGGCAGGCGGGCAGCGCCAACCCGGTGTTGCTGCTGGACGAGATCGACAAGGTGGGCAGCGACTATCGTGGCGACCCCGCCTCCGCGCTGCTGGAGGTGCTGGACGGAGAACAGAACAGCACCTTCCGGGACCACTATCTGGAGCTGCCCTTTGATCTGTCCGACGTGATCTTTATCACCACCGCCAACAGCACGGAGACCATACCCCGGCCGCTGCTGGACCGGATGGAGCTGATCGAGCTGCCCAGCTATACCGACGAGGAGAAGGTACAGATCGCCAAGCGGCATCTGCTGCCCCGGGAGCGGGAGCGCCACGGGCTGACAAAAAGTCAGCTTCATGTGTCGGATGACGCCCTGCGCCAGATCATATCGGGCTACACCAGAGAGTCGGGCGTGCGGGTGCTGGAACGGCGTCTGGCAGCATTGTGCAGGAAGACTGCAATGTGTGTGGTGAAGGATAATGTAAAGCAGGTCCACATTACAGGAAAAAATTTGGATGCCTATCTGGGCCCCCGCCGCTATCACCAGGAGGCGGTATCCAAAGAGCCGCTGGTGGGTGTGGTCAACGGCCTTGCCTGGACCTCTGTGGGCGGCGAGCTGCTGGAGGTAGAGGCCAATGTGGTGGACGGCACCGGGAAGGTAGAACTCACCGGCAACCTGGGCGATGTGATGAAGGAGTCGGCCAGGGCGGCGCTGTCGTACATCCGAAGCCGGGCCGGACAGCTGGGTATCGCGGCAGACTTTTACAAGATGAAGGATATCCATGTTCATTTTCCCGAGGGCGCGGTGCCCAAGGATGGGCCGTCCGCCGGTGTCGCGATCACCACCGCCATCGTGTCGGCGTTGACAGGTATCCCGGTGCGCCGGGATGTGGCCATGACGGGAGAGGTCACGCTGCGGGGCCGGGTGCTGGAAATCGGCGGCCTGCGGGAAAAGACCATGGCCGCCCTGCGCAGCGGGGTGACCACAGTCTTCCTCCCCCATGACAATATCAAGGACCTGGATGAGATCGACCCGACCGTGCGGGCGGCGCTTTCCTTTGTGCCGGTAAAGCAGGTGGACCAGGTGTTGGCCCAGGCGCTGATCAGCGCGCCCCACGCGGCGGCCTCGTCTGTGCCCGCCCGGAAGCGGGAGGCCCATAAGTCAGCCAGCAGTCCGGTATCTATTTGCCAATAGAGAAATGTGGAGGGAGTTATGACCGTCAACCTGAATCAAGCCGAATTTGTGCGGTCCGCGGCAAAGCCGGCGGACTTTCCCCGTGACACGCTGCCGCAGATCGTGTTCTCCGGACGGTCCAATGTGGGCAAGTCGTCGGTGATCAACCGCCTGCTGAACCGGAAAAACTTCGCACGGGTGGGCGCGGCGCCGGGCAAGACCACCCACATCAACTATTTTCTGATCGACAGGAAGTTTTACCTGATCGACCTGCCGGGCTATGGTTACGCCAAGGTGTCCCAGCAGGAGCGGGATCGGTGGGGCAGGTTGATCGAGGCGTGGTTTGCCGACGTGAAGCTGTTGAGTTTTGGGCTTTTGATCGTGGACGCCCGGCACAGGCCCACGGCGGACGACTGCACTATGGCCCAATGCTTTTTGTCCACCGGCAAGCCCTTCGCGGTGGCGGCCAACAAGCTGGACAAACTGAAAAAGAGCGAGGTCACCGGCAATCTCCAGCTGATCCGGGACACCCTGGCGCTGCCGGACGATGTGCCGGTCATTCCGTTTTCAGCGGAAAAGGGAGAGGGCAGGGCGCAGCTGCTGTCTCTGATCCTGGACCATGTGGAGAGTTTTTCCGCCAACTGAGCTTGCTGAGAAACAATGTTTTGGGAAGGACACAGCGGGCGTGGAGGCTCTCACGCCCGCTGTGTCCTTCCCATTTGGGCGGATGTGTGGCTAAACACCGCCGGTTCAGGCGGAAAAGAAAACAAATTGTGGGAAAAACTTCCTGCTTTAGATAATAATTCTTGCATTACCGGGGGAAGAGGCATATAATATCTTTGTGTTGTTATACATATTTTGAGGGAGGTGGGATCGTGTACCAGGTTGGAGATAAGGTAGTTCATCCAATGCACGGGGCCGGGGTCATCGACTCCATTGTGCAACGGAGGGTCAACGGGGAACAGCGGGACTACTATCTGCTTCGCTTGTCCGGCAGCAGCATGATGGTCATGATCCCCACCGACAATACGGCGGAGATCGGCGTCCGACCGGTGATATCCGGGAAGGAGGCCGGCGACATTTTGTCCGCCATGGAGCATATCGAAGTGAAAATGACCGCGAACTGGAATCAGCGTTATCGTGAAAATATGGTCCGGCTGAAGAGCGGGGATCTGATCGAGGTGGCGCGGGTGGTCAAGGGGCTGAAGCTCAGGGACGGGGTTCGGGGCCTGTCCACCGGGGAGCGGAAAATGCTTCACACGGCCAGGCAGATCCTGATCTCCGAGCTGGTACTGGCCCAAAGCCTGCCCTCGGAAGAGGTGGAGGCGGAGATCGACCAGGCGCTGGCATAACGGGGCGGATACGCGCCTCTTTTACGGAGGGAGGGACCGGACATGAAACTGTTTGGACGAAAAGCGCGAAAAAGAAGCACCGGCTTTTGCTCTGTGATCGTGGCGGCGGCAGGCAGCTCCAGCCGGATGGGGCGGGACAAACTGATGGCGGAGTTGGATGGCGAACCGGTCCTCCTCCACTGCCTGCGCGCTTTTGAGGCGGCGGCTGAGGTAGACGAGGTCATCGTGGTCACCAGGGAGGAGCTGGTGCCTGAGGTGGCCCGGCTGTGCCGTGAGGCGGGGCTGATCAAGGTGGTCAAGGTCATCCGGGGCGGTGCCAGCCGCACCCAGTCCGTCAGGCTGGGGACGCTGGAGGCGTCCGGGAGCGCGGAGCTGATCGCTATCCATGACGGCGCGCGCCCCTTTATCACGCCGGATGTGATCCGGGCGGTGGTGGAACAGGCGGCCCAGACCGGCGCCGCGGCGCCGGCCATTCCGGTGAAGGACACCATCAAGATCGCCCGAAACGGTTTGGTGGAACAGACGCCGGAACGGGATACGCTGTACGCGGTCCAGACACCCCAGGTATTTGAGGCTTCCCTGATCCGTGCGGCGCTGCAGAAGGCGCTGGACGACGGGGCGGAGTTGACGGATGACTGCGGCGCGGTGGAACGGCTGGGGATGAAGGTATCTCTCACCAAAGGGGAGGAGAGCAATATCAAGCTGACCACGCCCATGGACCTTCTGTGGGCGGAGAGCTTTCTGGAGGCTGACGATGCGGATCGGTCACGGCTATGACGTACACCGCCTGGCGGCGGGTCGGAGGTTGATCCTGGGCGGGGTAGACATCCCCTATGAGCTGGGCCTGCTGGGTCATTCCGACGCCGACGTGCTGACCCACGCCGTCATGGACGCTCTGCTGGGGGCGGCGGGACAGTGGGACATCGGGCACGCTTTTCCGGACACGGACCCAGCCTATGCGGGGATCTCCAGCCTGACCCTGCTGGAGCGGGTGATGGAGCGGCTGGCCGGACAGGGCCTGCGGGTGGGCAATGTGGACGCCACCGTTCTGGCCCAGCGGCCCAGACTGGCTCCCTATATCCCGGAAATGCGGACCCGGCTGGCCCAGGTCATGGGCGTGGGACCGGAGCGGGTAAACATCAAAGCCACCACTGAGGAGGGGTTGGGGTTCACCGGCCTCGGGGAGGGCATGGCCGCCCACGCGGTGGCGCTGCTGCTGGAAGCGACAGAGAAATAGCGGAAAGGGACCGACACCGGTCACAGAGCATACAATGGCCTGTGACCGGTGTTTTTCTGTTCTGTGGGACAGAGACACGGCCACCAGGGTCGGACCCATAGATGTCCCTGACCCGTTGATATGTTGGACCGGAGCCTGTGAGCGGATATCGCTCCAGATAAAACAGGAGGGTAGCTTATGGTCTATTATTTGATCATATGCCGTTCGTTGACCTATGCCCAGCGGACTGCCCATATGTTGGAGCGGGCAGGTATCAGCGGGCACCTGATGAAAGTTCCGAAAGTGATCGCGAAGGAGGGCTGCGGCTACGGCGTCAAGGTGTCGGAACGGAGGCTGAGCGAGGCGCTGAAGCTGCTGCGGAGAGAGGGGATGACGCCCCGGCAGGTGTTTATAGAGACAGAAAACGGCGAATACAGTGAGGCGCGGGCATGATCTATTTCGACAGCGCGGCCACCACTCTGGAAAAGCCGGCCTCCGTGCCGACGGCGTCCGCCTGGGCTATGACCCACCTGGCCAGCCCCGGGCGGGGCGGCTATCAGGCGGGGATGCAGGCAGCCGAGGTGATGTATCAGTGCAGGGAGCTGGCGGCGGAACTGTTTCATGCCCCCGGCCCGGAGCAGGTCGTGCTCACGTCCAATGCCACCCACGGGCTGAACCTGGCCATCCATTCCCTGGTGAGCCCCGGCGCCGTGGCGCTGATCTCCGGCTATGAGCATAACGCGGTGACCAGACCGCTTTTCAGCCGGGACGACATCCAGGTGAAGGTGGCCGCCGGGCCGTTGTTTGACCAGAGGCTGGCTTATGAGGCCTTTGCCCAGGCGATGACAGACGATGTTACCGTGGTCATCTGCAACCACGTTTCTAATGTATTTGGCTTTATCCAGCCCATGGACCAAATCGCCGCCCTGTGCCGGGACCGGGGCAAGCCCCTGATCGTAGACGCATCCCAGTCTGCCGGTATGCTGCCGGTAGATATGGAGCGGTGGGGCGCGGCCTTTGTGGCTATGCCCGGCCACAAGGGACTGTACGGTCCCCAGGGCACCGGGCTCCTGCTGTGCGGGGCGGAGACAAAGCCGTTGCTGCGCGGGGGTACAGGCAGCGCCTCCCGGCTGCAGCAGATGCCGGAATTTTTGCCGGACCGGCTGGAGGCGGGCACTCAAAATGTCTGTGGCGCGGCCGGACTGCTGGCCGGAATGCGCTTTGTAAAGCAAAAAGGCCTCACACAGATCACTGGGCAGGAGCGGATGCTGTGCCATAGGATGATGGACGCGCTGGAGCGGCTTCCCAGGGTCCGGCTGTTCCGGGGCGGGGACGCGCAGGGCGGTCTGTGCTCCTTTGTGCCGGAGCGTATGGACTGTGAGACTATGGCGGAAAAGCTGGGGCAGATGGGGATCGCGGTGCGGGCGGGTCTGCACTGCGCTCCGCTGGCCCACCGGACGGCGGGTACGCTGGAGACGGGGACGGTTCGACTGAGCTTTTCCGCGTTCAACCATGCCGCCCAGGTGGACCGGACGGCGGAAGCGATCCGAAAGCTCCTCCTTGAGGCCGGAACACGGTAGCGCGAAGCCTGTTTTTAGAGGACCGCCGCTTATACTTTAAGCGACGGTCCCTTAATTTTACGTGAATTTTTTCATTTTATCCCGCCATTTGCTTGCCATTCAACGCCGGATGGGATATAATGAACAAGTTAAGGCGGCGCGGCATTCGGGCCAGAGAGCCGTGTTGCCGGAGCGGCAGTGACCGGGCTGGACACGGTCAGAACAGGAGGCGGTGTGTTTGGATAAGATCATTGATCTGCTGGAGACTGCCCAGGAGATGTTGAGGCTCATCAGCATTTTTGATATTATCGACATCGCGCTGATTGCCTTTGTGGTCTATCATGTATTCCGGTTTATCCGCCGCAGCCGCTCCGGCCAGGTGGCCAAGGCGATCCTGATCATTGTGATCGCTATGAGCCTTGCGAACCTGCTCCACCTGCGGGTAGTGAGCTTTTTCCTGAACAACGCGGTGGAGTTGGGCGTCATTGCGCTTATCATCATTTTCCAGCCTGAGATACGCCGCTTTTTGGAGCGTATCGGCAGCGGTAAGATCAAGGAGTTGTTTGTGGCGGAGAGCTATGGCGACGAAATGGAGAGCGCCATTGCCGAGACAGTAGAGGCCTATACCTCTATGTCCAGGGACAAGGTGGGGGCGCTGATGGTATTCGAGCGCAAGACGGTGCTGGATGATATTTTGAAAACCGGTACGGCGCTGGATGCCCGCATTTCCGCGGAGCTGCTGAAAAACCTGTTTTGGAATAAGGCACCCCTGCACGACGGGGCGGTGGTGGTCCGCAACGGGCGGATCGTAGGCGCGGGCTGTATGCTGCCCATGTCGGGCAACGTGAACCTCAGCCGAGACCTGGGAATGCGCCACCGTGCCGGTATCGGCATCAGCGAGAACTCCGACGCCGTGGTGGCCATTGTCTCGGAGGAAACCGGTTCTATCTCGGTGGCCGTCAACGGGATGCTCAAACGCCACCTGGCGCCGGAGACATTGGAGCGGCTTCTGAAAAGTGAACTGATGCCGGATATGGAGGAAAAGCCCACTAAGGCGGGGAAGTTCACTGGTGTATTCAGAGGAAAAAAGGGAGATAAATCAAATGGGAAAGAAAATTCTGGACAGTAAGGCGCTCTATGTCTTCCTTTCCATCGTGATTGCCGTCGCCCTTTGGTTTTACGTTACATCCTTAGAGGGAAACGAGACGACCAAGACCATCAGCAACATCTCCATCACCTATTCCGGGGTGGAAAATCTGGATCGGCAAGGCCTGATGATCGTGGGTAACGCACCCACCGCCACGGTGCGGGTGTCGGCGGTGCCCACGGTGCTGGCCAAACTGGACAAGGATTCCATCCAGCTCACAGTAAATGTAGCGGCTATCGAGGTGCCCGGTGAATATACGCTTGCCTATAGTCTCAGTTTGCCCAGCGGAGTCAATTCAAGCCAGGTGCAGTTCCTCAGCGGGGGCACGGGCAACGTATCCTTTACCGTGGCGCGGCACAGCACCAGAGAGGTGGAGATCCGAGGTGAGTTCGTCGGCACGGTAGCTGAGGGGTATCTCCAGGGGGCGGCGGATGAATTTGTCTTTTCTCCGGAAGAGTTGACCATCAGCGGTCAATTGGAATTGGTGAATCAGGTGGCCTACGCCAAGGTGATCGTTTCCGGTGAGGAGCTGACGGAGACGGTGAGCGGCGAGTTCGAGTATCAACTGATCGGCGCCAGCGGTGATGTGCTGGAGAATCTGGATATCCAGTGTGAAACAGATACGATCTACGCCACCTATCCCATCTTGGCCACCGCTGAGATCCCGCTGGATGTGAAATTCACGTCCGGCGGCGGCGTCAGCGAGCAGACCATGACCTATGAGCTCAGCGCCGACTCCATCATGGTGGCCGGCAGCAAGGACGCGGTAGCCGCTATGCAGAAGGAGGGCACGCTGACTGTCGCCACCATCAACCTGGCCGATGTGCGGGATGGTGATGTGATCATCTGCGGCATCCCGTTGACGGACGAGCTTACCAACCTTAGCGGCATTACGGAGGTGACGGTCACAGTTCATCTCAATGAAAACTTGACCACCCGTATCATTGAGGTGGAACAAATAGACCATATCAACGTACCGGAGGGCTGGTCGGCCTCCAATGTCACGAAGCTGGTGGCGGTGGAGATACGCGGCAGCGCTGAACTGGTGGAGTCTGTGCTGGAGGATAACATCCGGATCGTGGCCGATCTGAAGGATGTAAAGCTGGCGGCGGGCCAGTACACCGTGCCTGCCAAGGTCTATCTGGACAGCGTGGGCATGGCGGACGAGATAGGCGTGGTGGGGACGGACTACAAGGTGGTCGTCACCCTGACGCCAGATTGAGCGGATATGTTCGGCTATGTGAGGCCGGTGTTGGATCGGCTGGAGGAGACGGAGCGGGAACTCTATCAAAGCGCCTATTGCGGCCTTTGCCACACCATGGGCCGGCGTCACGGCTGGCCGGCCCGGTTCACGCTGAACTACGACTTCGCGTTTCTCACCGTGCTCATGTACGGCGAGGCGGGAAATGACAACACCCTCTGTGCCCGCTGCCCGGCCCATCCGCTCCGTGCGCCCAGGCAATGTCTGTGCGGGCCCAGTATGGAGGCGGCGGCGGACGAGAGCGTCATCCTCACCTGGTACAAGTTCACCGATGATGTGGAGGACCGGGGCTTTTGGCGGGGCCTGCCCTACCGGGTGGTCCGACGGCTGTTCCGGCGGCCCTATCGGCGGGCGGCGGCGGCCCGACCTGACTTTGATCACAGGGTGCGGGACGGGATGGAACGGCTCAAGGCGCTGGAGCGGGCCCGCTCGCCCCAGCTGGACCGGGTGGCGGACACCTTTGCCTCGATCCTGGCCGCCGCCGGACGCACCGGTGAGAATGGCCCGAGGGACCGTGCCTTGGAGCAGCTGCTGTACCATGTAGGGCGTTGGATCTATCTGGTGGACGCCTGGGACGATCTGGACGAGGATCTGAAGAAGGGCCGCTATAACCCGCTGGACGCCCGGTTCCAGGGACGGGCCAGAGAGGAGCGGGATTATGTGGAGACTACGATCACTCACTCCGCGCGGCTGGCGGCATCGGCGGCCAACCTGATAGACTTCGGTCCCTGGGGCGTTTTGGTGGACAACGTGTTGTATTCCGGTTTACCCGCGGTGCAGAGCGCGGTGATGGACGGCCGGTGGAAAGAATTGCGGAAAATGAGGGAGAAACGTACATGAGAGATCCATATGAGGTCCTGGGCGTAAGCCCCGATGCCAGCGATGAAGAGATCAAAAAAGCCTATCGGGAGTTGGCCCGCAAGTATCATCCGGACAACTACCAGAACAACCCGCTGTCCGATCTGGCGGAGGAGAAGATGAAAGAGATCAACGAGGCCTATGACGCCATCACCAAAAGCCGGTCCGGCGGCGGCTATGGAGGGGGCAGCGGCAGCTATGGCGGCTCCGCCTATCAGAGCGGCGGCTCCAGCGGCAGATACAGCGGCAGCGCCTCCAACAGTCAGTTTGCTCAGGCGCGGCAGTATATCAACGCCGGCAACCTGGACGGCGCCGAGCAGATCCTGCAGGGGACGTCCGTCAAAAACGGCGAGTGGTATTTTCTCATGGGCAGCATCGCCTATCGCCGGGGCTGGCTGGATGAGGCCAGGCAGAATTATCAGATCGCCTGCCAGATGGATCCGGGCAACATGGAGTACCGGCAGGCTATGAGCATGATGCAGCAGGGGGGCTATAGCTACCGACCCGATGTGGGCGGCGCCCAGTGCGACGGCCTGGACTGCTGCTCCACCATGCTGTGCATGAACTGTCTGTGCGGAGGCTGCCGCTGAGATGAAAAAGGCCAGTGTGACCGCAAAGGTCTCTTATTCGGGCGTACTCGGGGTCGTGTCGTTGATTTTGGTATACCTCGGCTCCATCGCGCCCACCGGGAATTGGGGTATCGTGGCCGTGGCCGGACTTTTGCCTGCGGCGGCGGTGATCTCGGTAAACCTGCAGGCGGGTTTTTACTGCTGGGCAGGCGTGTCCATTCTGGGCTTTCTCCTGATCCCCGATAAATTCTGTGTGCTCATGTATACGGCGCTGTTTGGACTGTACCCCATGGTCAAATCGTTGATCGAGCGGCTGCGGCGCCGGCCTTTGGAATATGTTTTGAAGCTGCTCTTTTTCAACGCGGCCTTCACGGTGATCTATCTGGTGATGAAGGCCGCAGTACTGGCATCGCTGCCCCAGGCGCTGTCTGTGGTCTGGGTGCTCTATGTGGTGGGCAATATCGTGTTTTTGCTCTATGATTTCGGATTCAGCAAGCTGATCGCGCTTTATCTGGCCCGTATCCATCGGGCGGCGCGGTAAGGGAGAGAAAGATATGGTCAGAAGCATGACCGGCTATGGCCGGGGAGAGGCGGCGCTGGACGGCCTCACCATCACGGTGGAGCTGCGCTCGGTGAACAACCGCTATCTGGACTGTGCCATCAAGCTGCCCCGTACCTACATCTTCGCGGAGGACGCCATGAAGGCCAGCGTGCAGGCGGAGGTGGGCCGGGGCAAGGTGGACGTGTTCGTCACCATGACCCAAACCGGCGGCCAGCCTCTGTCGGTGACGGTGAATGAGCCGCTGGCCCGGGCGTATATCGACGCGCTGTCTCACATTGCGGAGCTGGGAAAAGGCCGCGGCGTCAAGCGTGACTTCAATGCCGCGGAGGTGGCCCGTTTTCCCGACGTGCTGACGGTGGAGAAGCAGGAGGAGGACCAGGAGGCGATAAAGGTCCGGCTGCTGTCCGCCCTGGATCTGGCGCTGTCGGATTTCAACGCCATGCGTCAGCGGGAAGGGGAACGGCTTGCCGCAGATATCCTGAGCCGGGCCGATACCATTGAGGAGTTGACGGCCATGGTGGAGCGGCAGTCCCCTCAGACCGTGGCCGACTACCGGGCCAGGCTGGAGGAAAAAATGCGGGAGGTCCTGCAAAACACCCAGATCGACGAGGGCCGGCTGCTCACCGAGGCCGCTATTTTTGCGGATAAGGTAGCAGTGGACGAGGAGATCGTCCGTCTGCGCAGCCATCTGTCCCAGCTGCGGGAGCTGCTGAGTCAAGGCGGCGCGGTGGGCCGCAAGCTGGACTTTCTGATCCAGGAGTTCAACCGGGAGGCCAATACCATCGGCTCCAAGTGCAACGACCTTGAGGTCACCCGCTATGTGGTGGACATCAAGGCGGAGATCGAGAAGATCCGGGAGCAGGCGCAAAACCTTGAGTGAGCGGGAGGGCGGCATATGCAGATGATCAACATCGGCTTCGGCAACGCGGTCAACGCCCGGCGGGTGGTCGCCATCGTAAGCCCGGAGTCCGCTCCCATCAAACGGTTGGGACAGGAGGCCCGGGAGCGGGGCGTGCTGATCGACGCCAGCTTCGGCAGAAAGACAAAGGCGGTGCTGGTGATGGACAGCGGCCATGTCATCTGGTCGTCCATTCCGCCGGAACAGCTCTCCGCGCGTGCGTCTGAGAGTGGAGAGAGCAGGGGAGAAGACCAGACATGACAGAGCTGAATAAAAAGAGAAAAGGTGAGCTGATCGTGCTGTCCGGCCCCTCCGGTGTGGGCAAGAGCACTGTGATCTCGGAGCTGTTGAGCCGCCGCCGGGACATCCATTTTTCCGTGTCCTACACCACTCGGGCGCCCCGGGTAGGCGAGGCGGACGGCGTCAACTATAACTTTGTGTCCCGGGAAGAATTTGAACGGATGATCGCGGCGGGCGAGCTGCTGGAATACGCCCAATATGTGGGAAACTACTACGGGACGTCGCTGAAGGTCATCCGGGAGCAGCTGGACCAGGGGGTCGATGTACTGCTGGATATTGAGGTACAGGGCGCCGCCAAGGTGCGGGAGAAATGTCCGGAGGCGGTGTTGATTTTTATCATCCCGCCCTCGCTGGAGGAGCTGTCCCGCCGCCTGTATAACCGGAACACCGATCCCTCCGACGTCATCAGCCGCAGGTTGGAAAAGGCCAGGGAGGAGTGCCGGGAGAGCGTCTGCTACGACTACCTTGTGGTCAACGACAATGTGATGGAGGCGGCCGGCGAGATCCTGTCCATTTTAGAGGCGGAGCGGTGCCGGGTCAAGAAACGCATCCACCTGGCGGAGAGTATCATCGGGACGGCCACTGTATGCGGCCGCTGAATATATCATTGGAAAGGATTGAGTTATCATGCTGCTTTACCCGTCTATGAAGGAACTGCTGCGTCAGGTGCCCAGCCGCTATATGCTGGTCAATCTGGTAGCCAGCCGGGCCCGTAAGATCTCCAGTGAGGCGGAGCACTCCGGCGTACCGCTGACGGAAAAGGCGGTCACCCTGGCTGTCCGTGAGGTCGCCAGCGGCGCGCTGGTCATTGACGGCCTCGACAACGCGGGCAGTGTATCGGAACGATCCCCGCAATAAAAGCTTGCTTGAACGTATAAATGAGTTTACTCAGCCTGTCGAAAATACATCTTCGGCAGGCTGAATCGACTTCATGTCGGCTGCGTATGAAGGAGAAGGCCATGCCTCTGATCGCGAAAGTTGTGGTCGCCGCGGCGATCTACGCCATCGACCGCCCCTATGATTACCTGGTCCCCCAGGCGCTGGAAGACAGCTTGCAGCCGGGGATGCGGGTCGCGGTGCCCTTTGGTTCGGGAAACCGCGTCAGCGACGGCATCGTTCTGGCGCTGTCAGAGGCGGAGCGGACAAGTGAAAAATGGAAGGCGCTGCTGGCCCAGCTGGATGAGACGCCCATGCTGAGCCCGGAGGCCATTCAACTGGCTCTCTGGATGCGGGAGCAATATTTCTGCACTGTGTACGACGCAGCCCGGGCCATGCTGCCCGCCGGCCTGTGGTTTTCTCTGAAGGACTGCTGGAGGATCGCGCCGGGGGTGGACCGGGAAAAGGCGTTTGCCGCAGCCGGAAAGTCCAGAAACGCCGCCCGCCTGATCGAGATGCTCTTTGCCAATCAGGGCTGGGCGGAGCTGGGCCAGATCAGGCTCGCCTTTGGGACGGCGGATCCCGGTCCGGCTCTGAAGCTGCTGGAGCAGCAAGGAATTCTGGTGAAAGAGGTGAGCGCCGCCCGCAAGGTAAATGACCGGACGGAGCTGGTGGCCGCGCTGGCGATAGACCCGGAGGACGCCATGGCGATGGTCGCGCCCCGCCGCAAGCGGGCGCCCCTGCAATACGCGGTGGCGGAGACATTGTGCGGCATCGGGCAGGCGTCGACCAAGGAGTTGTGCTATTTTACCGGGGCGTCCATGACCACCCTGCGGGCACTGGAGAAAGCGGGAGTGCTGACCCTGCAAAAGTGTCAGGTAGACCGCGCCCAGGAGCCCACAAAGGTGGAGCCGCTGCCCCCGCCCACGCTGAACGAGGAACAGGAGGCTGCCTATGAGGGGCTGGCCGACCTGTGTGAGTCAAACACCCCGGCAACGGCCCTGCTGTACGGCGTTACCGGCAGCGGGAAGACGCAGGTGTATCTCCGGCTCATTCAAGCTGTGCTGGAGCGGGGCAGACAGGCGCTGGTCCTGGTGCCGGAGATCGCCCTGACCCCCCAGCTGATGCGCGTCTTCGCAGCCCATTTCGGCCAGCGGATCGCTATCCTCCATAGTTCCCTTACCGCCCGGGAGCGTTATGACGAGTGGCGGCGGGTCCGGGACGGGGGCGCCCCCGTGGTGGTGGGCACGCGGTCCGCGGTGTTCGCGCCGCTGGACCGGCTGGGCCTGATCGTCCTGGACGAGGAGCAGGAGCCGTCCTATAAGTCGGAGCAGACCCCGCGGTACCACGCCAGAGATGTGGCCCGGTACCGCTGTTATAAGTCCAACGCCCTTCTGGTGCTGGGCTCGGCCACGCCGTCCATTGAGACCATGTATCATGCCCGTCAGGGTGACTATCATCTGTTTACCCTGCGGCGCCGGTTCAACGAGCGGGCCATGCCCAAGGTGGACATCATAGATATGAAAGAGGAGCTGCGCCGGGGCAACGGAGGAAGCGTCAGCCGTGCGCTGGAGGAGCGGCTGCGGGATGTGATCGAGAGGGGAGAGCAGGCCATCCTGTTCCTGAACCGCCGTGGCGCAAGCCGTATGCTCATATGCGGCGAGTGCGGGGCGGTGCCGTCCTGCCCCCGCTGCTCGGTCCACCTGACCTACCACTCGGCCAACCACCGCCTGATGTGCCACCACTGCGGCCATTCGGAGGCGGTGCCGGAGCGGTGCCCCGACTGCGGCGGCCTGTATCGGCCTGTTGGTATAGGCATCCAGAGGTTAGAGGAGGATCTGCGGGAGCTGTTTCCCGCGGTCCCTATTCTGCGGATGGATGCGGACACTGTGACCGCCACCCGGACCCATGAGGCCATTTTGGAGCAGTTCCGCCGGGATCGGGTACCCATTTTAGTGGGCACACAGATGGTGGCCAAAGGGCTGGATTTCGAGAATGTGACGCTGGTGGGCGCGGTGGCGGCGGACCAGGCGCTGTATGTGGAGGATTTCCGGGCGGGGGAGCGCGCGTTTTCTCTTCTGACCCAGGTGGTGGGCCGATCCGGCCGGGGAGAAAAGGAAGGCGTGGCCCTGCTCCAGACCTATACCCCGGACAATGAGGTGATCCAATGCGCCGCCCGTCAGGATTACGACGCCTTTTATGAGCAGGAGATCAAGCTGAGACAGACGCGGGGCGATCCGCCTTTTGGGGATCTGTTTGTGCTCAGCGCTTCGGGACTGGAGGAGACTGCGGTACTGCGGGCCTGCGTTCGCCTGCGGGACGCGCTGCTGGCCGCGCTGGACCGCCCGGACTACCTCCGGTGCGCCTATCAGCTGCTGGGTCCGGCGCCGGCGCCGGTGGTCAAGATGAACAACCGATATCGCTATCGCCTGACGCTGAACACAGCCAATACAAGGCCAATGCGCCTGCTGATCGCTCATCTGCTGCGCACGGCCCAGGCTGACAAACAAAACCGGGGTGTATCGCTGTTTGCGGACCTGAACCCCATGGACTGATAAAGGAGAATGATGGACTATGGCCCTACGAACGATCCTGACCCAAGGAGACCCGGCGCTGGGAAAAGTCTGCCGCCCAGTGGAGAGATTTGACGCCCGGCTGCACATTCTGCTGGACGATATGAAAGAGACTTTGACTGAGTCCAACGGCGTGGGACTGGCTGCCCCTCAAATCGGTATCCTCCGCCGGGTGGTGGTGCTGCTGGACCAGGAGGAGAACATGGTGGAACTGGTCAACCCGGAGCTGATCCATACCGAGGGCGAGCAGACCGGCCTGGAGGGCTGCCTCTCCGTGCCGGGAAAGTACGGCGTGGTCACCCGACCCGCCAGGGCCACCGTCCGGGCGCAGGACCGGAATGGCGCGTTTTTTGAGATCGAGGGCGAGAAGCTGGTTGCCAGGTGTTTCTGCCATGAGCTGGAGCATCTGGATGGACACCTCTTTGTGGAGCATACAGATCGGCTGTATACTGTGGAGGAGCTGGAGGCAATGGAGGCGGAAAAGGAATGAGGATCCTGTTCATGGGCACGCCGGAATTTGCTGTACCGGCGCTGAAAGCGCTGGTGAGCTCCGGACATGAGCTCTGTGGCGCGGTCACCCAGCCGGACAAGCCAAAAAACAGGGGAATGAAGCTCCAGCCAACGCCTGTAAAGGAATATGCCATGTCAGTTGATATCCCGGTTTTTCAGCCCGCGAAGCTGCGGGACGGGGAGGTACTGCGTCTGCTGCGGGAGCTGGCTCCGGACCTGATCGTAGTGGCTGCCTACGGGAAGATATTGCCACCGGATATCCTGACACTGCCTCCGCTGGGCTGTGTGAATATCCATTCGTCGCTGCTGCCCAAATACCGGGGGGCCGCGCCCATCCAGTGGGCCATCCTCAACGGTGAGACGGAGACCGGTGTTACCATCATGTATATGGCGGAGGGGCTGGACACCGGGGACATGATCGCCAGCGTGACGACCCCCATCGATCCGGATGAGACTGCCCAGGAGCTCCATGACCGGCTGGCAGAACTGGGGGCCAGGCTGCTGTTGGAGGTCCTGCCCCAGCTGGAGGCGGGGACCGCGCCCCGCACGCCCCAGGACGAAAGCCGGTCCTGTTACGCTCCCATGCTGTCCAAGGAACTGTCCGCTATCGATTGGAAACGGTCTGCTCGCCAGATCCATGACCAGGCGCGGGGGCTGTATCCCTGGCCCGCAGCGGTGGCGGAGTTGGACGGGGTGCGGTGCAAGCTGCTGAAGACGACGGTGCCGGACCAGCGGACGGGGAAGACGCCTGGCGCCATTGTGCAGGCGGACAAGCGGGGGCTGAAGATCGCCTGCGGGGACGGCCAGGTGCTGGAGATCGTAGAGCTGCAGCCGGACGGGAAAAAGCCCATGGCCGCCACCGCGTTTCTGGCGGGGCACCCCATCCCCGTGTGAGGAGGAGCATCATGGCGTCAGCCAGAGAAGTGGCCATGCTGACCCTGACCGCCTGTGAAAACCGGGGAGCGTGGTCGGACGGACACCTGAAAAAACTGCTGCGGGAGCACGGATTGGACCGCAGAGACGCCGCGCTGGCCACCCGTCTATGCTTTGGGGTGCAGCAAAACCGGCTGCTGCTGGACTGGCACCTGAGCCGGTTTTGCGCCATGAAGCTGGACAAGCTGGAGCCGGCGGCCCGGGCCAACCTCCGCATAGCGGCCTATCAATTATTGCTGATGGACAAGATCCCGCCCCACGCGGCGGTGAATGAGGCGGTGGCCCTGACCCGGAGATACTGCCGCAACCCCCGGGCGGCGGGCATGGTCAACGCGATCCTCCGGGCCATGCTCCGGGAGGAGCGTCTGCCGGAGCCGTGGGGGAAGGATGAGACGGAGGCTCTGTCCATCCGGTACAGCCACCCCCGATGGCTGGTGGAAGCGTTTGCTGACATACTGGGGCTGGAGGAGGCGGAGCGCCTGCTGCAGGCGGACAACGAACAGCCGCCCACCTGCGCCCAGATCAATTTTCTGGCCGCCACCGTGGACAAAGCGCGTGCGCAGTTGGATGCGGAAGGGGTGCGGGCGGTCCCCCATCCATGGATGCCGGACTGCCTGCTGCTCAACGGCACAGGCAGCCTGGAGGAGCTGACCGCCTATCGGGAGGGGGCATTTTATGTGCAGGACTGCGCCGCCCGGCTGGCCGTCACCGCCGCCGGACTGCGCCCCGGACAGCGGGTGCTGGACTGTTGCGCCGCCCCCGGAGGTAAATCCTTTGCAGCCGCCCTCGACATGGAGGACCGTGGGGAGATCATATCCTGTGATATCCATCCCCATAAGCTTAAGCTGATCGAGGCGGGCAGCCGCCGCCTTGGTCTGTCCGCCGTTAGAACAGAGCTCCAGAGCGCGGTAAAGCCCCGGCCGGAGTGGACCGCGTCCTTTGACGCGGTACTGGCGGACGTTCCTTGTTCCGGGCTGGGCATCATCCGCAAAAAGCCCGACATCCGCTATAAGGATCCCCAGCCCATGAAAGAGCTGCCCGCGCTTCAGGAAAACATATTGAACAACGTCTCCGGCTATGTGAAGCCCGGCGGTGTCCTGCTCTACTCCACCTGTACGCTTTTGGAGCGGGAAAACGGGGAGGTCGTAGCCCGCTTCTTGGAGGCCCACCCGGAGTTTTCCCTGGAGGAATTCACCCTGCCCCGCTGGGGGCGCCAACCTGGTACGATGACCTTCTGGCCACATATCCACCAAACCGACGGCTTTTTCGCGGCAAAGCTGCGCAGAGAGAGGTGAGCCCTCCATGACCGACCTGAAATCCATGACGCCGGAGGAGCTGTCCGCCTGGCTCAAATCGCTGGGCCAGCCGGCTTTCCGGGGGAAGCAGGTATTTCAATGGCTCCACCGGGGGGCCGCTTCCTTTGACGAGATGAGCGATCTGCCCAAGTCCCTCCGGCAGCTGCTTTCGGAGCAGTGCGTCCTCACCGTTCCCACCGTGGAGCGCAAGCAGCAGTCCCAGCTGGACGGGACCGTCAAATACCTATGGCGGCTGGGGGACGGAAATTGTGTAGAGACCGTTTTGATGCGCTACAGGCATGGGAATACTGTTTGTGTGTCCTGCCAGGTGGGATGCAACATGGGCTGTGTGTTCTGCGCGTCCACGCTGGGGGGAAAGGTCCGGGACCTGACGCCGGCGGAAATTTTGGATCAGGTCATATTTACGCAGAAGGACAGCGGAGCGGAGATCTCCAATATCGTTATGATGGGGATCGGGGAGCCAATGGACAATTTTGACCACGTTTTGCGCTTTTTGGAGCTGGTCAACCACCCGGATGGGTTGAATATCGGGATGCGCCATATCTCGTTGTCCACCTGCGGTCTGGTGAAGAAAATTGACAAACTGGCACAGTTTGGGTTACAATTAACATTAAGCGTATCTCTTCACGCCCCGGACGACGCCACCCGCTCCCGGCTCATGCCGGTGAACCGAGGGATCGGGGTGGAACTGCTCATGGAGACCTGCAGACGGTATTTTGAGATCACCGGCAGGCGTATTTCCTATGAGTATGCCCTTATCGACGGGGTGAACGACAGCGACGCCCAGGCCGACCGGCTGGCCGCCCTTTTACAGGGGCAGCGGGGGCACGTAAATCTGATCCCACTGAACCGCGTGAAGGAATCCCCGCTGAAGCCCAGCCGGCGGGTACGCCAGTTTCAGCAGCGGCTGGAGTCCCATGGAGTTACCGTCACCGTGCGGCGCAAGCTGGGGAGCGATATCGACGCCTCCTGCGGTCAGCTGCGCCGGAAACAGATAGAAGCATCCCAAAGCGCTGAAAAACTCGTTCAGAGCAAGACCCTGGGAGCCATAGTCCACCCCGG
Source organism: uncultured Oscillospiraceae bacterium (assembly GCA_964624195.1). GTDB lineage: Bacteria > Bacillota > Clostridia > Oscillospirales > Oscillospiraceae > Enterenecus. The sequence goes on from CAZUWQ010000001.1 coordinate 29,438, forward strand.
AAAGGACGAACAAGTATGAATCTATTTGGTCTCACTGACATTGGCATCGTGCGCAAGGACAACCAGGACAGCTACGCCATCCGCGCGCTGGATGAACAGGTGGCGGTGGCGGTGGTGTGCGACGGTATGGGCGGCGCACGGGCGGGCAACGTGGCCAGCGCGGTGGCGGTGGAATCCTTTGCCGCCGCGGTGGAGGCGAGCCTGAAGAACGAGATACCCGCCGACCCCATGGCGCGGGAGGATATTTTAGCGGACGCCTGTCACAAGGCGAATGCTCAGGTCTATGAACTGGCCGCATCCCAGGCGGAATACCGCGGCATGGGTACCACGCTGGTGGCGGCGCTGGTGCTGCCGGACGAGATCTATGTGGTCAACGTGGGCGACAGCCGGTGCTATCTTTTCACCCCGCAGGGCGCCCACCAGATCACACAGGACCACTCTCTGGTGCAGGTACTGGTGGACCGGGGCGAGCTGACGCCGGAGGAGGCCCGCATCCACCCCAAGAAAAACCTGATCACCAGGGCGCTGGGGGTGGATACAGAGGTCGTGCCCGACCTCTACCGGGTGAGTTATCGAAGAGGCGACCATCTGTTGCTGTGCTCCGACGGGCTGACCAATGTGCTGGCGGATGACGCCATACGGGAGACCCTGCGGGGGGACGCGCCGCCGGAGGTCTGCTGCCGGGAACTGTTGAAGATGACGCTGACGCAGGGTGCGCCGGACAATGTGACCGTCGTTCTGGCCCAGCTGTAAACGAGGAGGAACATTTACCATGGATCAGTACATAGGTAAAATGCTCGATAATCGCTACGAGATTTTGGAGTGCATCGGGACAGGCGGCATGGCGGTGGTATACAAGGCCCGCTGCCACCGACTGAACCGGCTGGTGGCCGTGAAGATCTTAAAGCCGGAGTTGGCCAAAGACGCGGACTTCCGCCGCCGCTTTCATGATGAATCCCAGGCAGTGGCTATGCTGTCCAACGCCAATATCGTCTCTGTCTACGACGTGAGCCATTCCGACGGGCTGGACTATATCGTGATGGAACTCATTGACGGGATGACGCTGAAGCAGTATATGCAAAAGCGCGGTACCCCGCTGAACTGGCGGGAGGCGCTGCATTTTATCACCCAGATCCTCCGGGCGCTGAGCCATGCCCACAGCCGAGGCATCATCCACCGAGATATCAAGCCACAGAATATTCTGGTCCTGCGGGACGGCAGCGTCAAAGTGACGGATTTTGGCATTGCCCAGTTGGCCAACGCGGCCCAGTCCACGCTGACGCAGGAGGCGCTGGGCTCGGTACACTATATCTCCCCGGAGCAGGCCAAGGGAAGCCATGTGGACGGCCGGTCTGATTTGTATTCCGCCGGCGTGGTGCTCTATGAAATGCTCACCGGACGGCTGCCTTTTGAGGGGGAGACGCCGGTCTTCGTTGCCATTCAGCACATCAATTCCATTCCCATCGCCCCCCGGGAACTGAACCCGGAGATCCCAGAGGCGCTGGAGGCCATCACCATGAAGGCTATGGCGCCCAATCTCAATCAGCGGTATGCATCCGCGGATGAGATGCTGGCCGACCTGAAGGAATTCCGGAAAAACCCCGACGCGCCTGTTCCGACCCCCGCCGATCCGGAGGAGATGCTGGACGAACCCACCATGGTGGTGCCTATCCCGGAGATCACCACTGCTGCCAAACAGACGGCGGAGCATCATCCCAAGCAGGGCGGCAGCGGGGACGACGCCCCGCCTGCGGAGCCGAGAAGACGGAGCGGCGCCCAGGAGGGATACCGCTCCGGCAAGGACGAGGAAGACCCGTCCTCCCGGCGGCGCTCCAACCGGCAGGATCCGGAGGAGGACGATATGCTGGACGATCCGCCGCGGCGGCGCAGCGTACCGCCTATCTTGTTTGCCATTTTAGCCATCCTGATTTTTGTAGGCGGCCTGATCTATTTCCTCTACAGCTTCTTTTTCCAGGGCCTGTTCAGCACGTCAGAGGAGTATCGGGTGCCTGACCTGCGGGGTTATACCATGGAGGAGTTGGAACAGAACCCTGCCATTAAGGGGGAGTTTGAGGTCGTTGTGGGCTCCACCGTATTCAATACAGAATACGAAGAGGGCAAGATCTGCGATCAGACGCCGGCTGCCAATGAGACGGTGAAGGAGGGCGGCCTGACCATCACTGTGACCATCAGCGGCGGTGAGGACGAGATGTTCATGCCCGACGTGACCGGATGGGATGCCCGGGAGGCACTGAAGCTGCTGCAAAACGATATGCATCTCAACGTCAAACAGGAATACGAGTACTCGCCCACCGTCACTGAGAATTTTGTGATCACCTATACCCCCATGCAGGATACCCGCCTGTATGAGGGGGACGAGGTCACCATCGTCATCAGCAAGGGGCCGGAGCAGATACCGGTCACCGTGACCTCCTTTATCGGGGTCAGCATCGACCAGGTGCGCAGTCAGCTGGACCTGTTGGGCCTGAAGTTCGGCACCGCCGACTCAGTCTACAGCGATGAATATCCCGATGGCCGGGTGGTTTGGCAGAGCATCCCCAATGGCACTGAGGTGGAAAAGGGGACCACCATCAACTTCCAGGTGAGCATGGGCCCGGAGCCGGAGCCCTCGGTGGAGGTCTCGCCGGAGCCCGCGGAGAGCGACACCATCGTACCGCCCACTGAGGATGTGGGCGCGGTACCCAGCACCCAGACCATCTCCGTGGATCTGAGCGGCTATACCGGCAATGTGATGGTGCGTATCGTGGTAGGCTCCACCACCGCCTTTGACGGCATGGTGGACGCCGGGTCGGTACAGACCTTCTCCCGGGAGGTCACCGGCACCGGCGTACAGCAGGTAAATATCTATATCAACGATAAGTTGGCCTACAGCTACTCACTGTATTTTTGATCTATGACAGGGATCATCGTCAAGGCCCTCAGTGGGTTTTATTATGTAGATACTGGGAAGGACGGACCGCCTGTCCCATGCCGGGGGCGGGGCAGGTTGCGCCACCAGCGGCTGACTCCGCTGGTGGGCGATCGGGTAGAGATCACCTTATTGCCGGACGGGAGCGGCGCGGTGGACGCCGTGCTGCCCCGCCGGAATGAGTTCCAGCGGCCTATGGTGGCTAACATCGACCAGCTGATCATTGTGGCCTCCGGAGCCGTTCCGGTGACAGACCCCTTTCTCATCGACCGGATGACGGTCATTGCGGAGAGCAAGGGCTGTGAGCCCATCGTCTGCTTCAACAAATGCGATCTGGAGCGGGTAGACGAGCTGGCCGCGCTGTATGCCGGTGCCGGCTTCCAGACCGTCCAGCTCAGCGCGGAGACGGGGGAGGGGCTGGATAAGCTTTCGGCTATCATAGCTGGAAAGTCATCTGCCTTTACAGGAAATTCCGGCGTCGGCAAGTCCAGCATCCTGAACGCGCTCCAGCCGGAGCTGGCGCTTCAGGTGGGAGAGGTAAGCGAGCGGCTGGGCCGAGGGCGGCACACCACCCGCTATGTGGAGCTGCTGCGGGTCAGGGGCGGCCTCATCGCCGACACCCCCGGCTTCTCCGCGTTTGATGTTGACCAGATGGAGGGGGCGCCCCGGGAAAAACTGGCGTCCGCCTTTCGGGAATTCCGCCCGTATCTTGACCGGTGCCGGTTTGTAGGCTGCGCGCACGGCAAAGAGAGGGGCTGCGCCGTCCGGGAGGCCGTGGCGGCTGGGGCCATCGCGGAAAGCCGGTATCAAAGCTACCTCCGTCTGTATGACCAGGCAAAGCCCCGGCAGGACTGGGAGAAGCCAAAACGATAAACCGGAACCGGACAGCCTTCTTTCACATAAGCTAAGGCAGTGAAAGGAGGCTGTTCTATATGCGTATCGTGGTGGTAAAATTCCCGAAGATGCTGTGTGGGCTGCTGCGTAGGATCTTACACATGGACTGATGTTAGTATATTTCCGGGTGTCCAGGCATATAGGTGTGATAGAATACGAGCAAGGAGAGGACGCCTATGGAACTGGAAATGGAACTGCAGCAGCAGACCCTGGCGGGTCATCGCCCGGTCTTTGATTCTCTGCTGACCCAGGAGGAGACGTTGGAGAGCATCGTGCCCGACTCGTTCCCCGATATTGCCAGGATCGTATCCGCCGCGGGGAAGCTGTTTATCAAGGACATGGAGGCGGGGGAGGGGCTGCTGAAGGTCAGCGGATCGGCCTGCGTCACCGTGTTGTATATGCCGGAGGGCGGAGAGCAGCCGAAGGCGCTGGATGTGACCATCCCGTTCCAGTGCGCCAGGGACTGCCCCCAGATCCATGAGAGCTGCGCCGTCCACAGCGCGGCGTTTATCCCCACCGCCGACGCCAGATCCCTCAACCCCCGCAAGCTGCTGATCCGGGTGGACGTCGTCATCCACGTCACCGCCTTTGACCGGGAGTCCCATGGGGTGACCTGCGATGTGGCCTGCAGTCCGGAGCACGCCCTGGAAAAGCAATTTTCCAACTGCGGGGACTTTATGATCGCTGAGGTGTTGGAAAAGCCCTTTCTGTTTTCCGACGTCCTGCGGCAGCCCGCGTCCAAGCCGGCGATGGAGGAATTGCTGTACTATCGCGGGGAACTGGGGACGGTGGACGCCAAGGTCATCGGGAAGAAGCTGGTGTGCAAGGGTGAGATCCTGCTGTGTGCCCTGTATCGGAGCGGGAGCAGCATTCTCCCCGCCCGGTTTGAGCTGCCCTTCTCCCAAATCGCGGACCTGGCGGCCGGGGTGGAGAACAGCGAGCCGGAGGTGTCCATCGCCCTGCGTGGGGTGGACTGCCGTCTCCAGGAGGGGGAGCTGGAGGTGACGGTGGAGGCGCTGCTCCAGGCCGCTCTGTGGGCCCAGACTTCGGTGACCCTCATGAGCGACCTGTACTGCACCTCCTGCCCCCTGGATGTGGAGCGGACGACCTGTACGCTCTGCTCCTCCGCAGAGCGCGGGGCCAGACGGGAGACCGCCCGCCAGTTCTGCGAGTCAGGCATTCCGGTGAAACAGGTGCTGGACTGCTCTATCGCCGTCACATCCATCGCCTCCCAGCCTGTTGAGGGCGGCATATCCTGCGCCGCGGAGGTCAACGCCACTGTGCTGTATCTCAGCGAGGACGATGCGCTGTGCTCCGTCAGCTATCCCATATCGGCCGACTGTCAGGTGGTATGTCCCTCCGACGCCGACTGCCGCTGCCGGTGCCGACCCATGGGGGAGGCCACCGCGGTGCCGGTCACCGGCGGGCTGGAGGTCCGGTTTGAGCTGGAGTTTGAGTGGACGGTGACTCGGGAAAAGAAGCTGCCCTGCGTATCCGCCGTGCGCCGCGGCGCCGCCCCCACGGACAGCGGTCCCAGGCCGTCGGTCATCATCCGGGTGGTGGGGGATGGGGAATCCCTGTGGGACGTGGCAAAAGCCTGCGGCTCCACCATCAAGGACATCTGCGGCGCCAACAGTCTGACGGGAGAAGAGGTGGAAAAGGGTGCCCTGCTCCTGATCCCCACTAAACGGGGCTGATACAGGAAAAAGGAACTGCCAGGCCTGCTTTCGGCAGTTCCTTTTGTTGTGCGCGGCTTGTCATATTCCATAGCTTATCCCCATACATTGTATAGAAAATGGGGCGAGGAGGAGCTTGCTATGGAAAATCACAAGCTGTATGAAGATATTGCGCAGCGCACCCAGGGCGACATCTATATCGGCGTGGTCGGTCCGGTGCGCACGGGAAAGTCCACCTTCATCAAGCGTTTTATGGAGACTCTGGTGCTTCCCAAGATAGAAAACACCTATGTGCGGGACCGGGCAAGAGATGAACTGCCCCAGAGCGGGTCCGGGCGGGTCGTGATGACCGCCGAGCCCAAGTTTGTGCCGGAGGACGCGGTGGTCATGGCTATGGACGACGGCAGCACCTTTTCCGTCCGGCTCATCGACTGCGTGGGCTACATGGTGCCCAGCGCCCTGGGCCAGCTTGATGGAGAGCTGCCCCGCATGGTGATGACGCCCTGGTTCGACCATGAGATCCCCATGACCCAGGCGGCGGAGTACGGCACCAAGAAGGTCATCACCGACCACTCCACCATCGGCATCGTGGTCACCACGGACGGGACGGTAGCGGACATTCCCCGGGAGGATTATTTAGAGGCGGAGGAACGGGTCATCACGGAGTTGAAGGAGCTGGGCAAGCCCTTCATCGTGCTGCTGAACTCCGCCCAGCCCTTTGGAGAGCGGGCACAGACTCTTCAGGCGGACATCGCCGAGCGGTACAATGTGACGTGTCTGGCGGTGAACTGCCTGACGCTTGACGAGACCGCGGTCAGTGAGATCATCCGCGGAGTGCTCCACGAGTTCCCCATGAAACAGATGGACCTTTTCCTGCCGCCCTGGGTGGAGGTGCTTCCCTTCGACCATCCCATCAAAAGCGGGCTGTATGCCCTTATCCGGGAGGAGACGGCCAATCTCCAGCGCCTGCGGGACGCGGAAAACGCCGTGGCCGCCATGGGGGACAGGGAGGAAATCAGCTCCGCGACGCTTGACCGGATGGACATGGGCAGCGGCGTTGTCACCGCTACGCTGGAGCTGCCCCGCAGTCTGTTTTACAGCACGGTGTCCGAGCAGTGCGGCCTGGACATCGCTGACGACGGCGACCTCATCGACCAATTGACCCAGCTGGCCGCTATGAAGCGCGGCTATCAGAAGGTGGAGAGCGCCTTGGCCCAGGTGGAGAAGACCGGGTACGGCATTGTGATGCCGGAGCCGGAGGAGATGATCTTAGAGGAACCGGAGATCGTAAAGCAGGGGGGACGCTATGGGGTCCGGCTGCGGGCGTCCGCGCCGTCCATCCATATGCTGCGGGCGGACATCAAGACGGAGTTGTCCCCCATCATGGGCACTGAAAAACAGTCGGAGGAGATGGTGGACTATCTGCTCCGGCAGTTCGAGGGGGACACCGGGCGTATCTGGGACTCCAATATCTTTGGCCGCTCCTTCCATGAGTTGGTGGGAGAGGATCTGCAGAGCAAGCTGAAACGGATGCCGGACGATGCCAGAGAAAAGCTGAGAGAGACCTTGCAGCGCATCATCAACGAGGGCTCCGGAGGGCTGATCTGCATCATTCTGTAAAAAATGGGCTGCCGTGCGAGGACACGGCAGCCCATTTTTTGCTTAGAAGTGATATACCAGATTGAGGTATTGGGGCAGATCAGGGTCCACATAGCCGGAATCTACGAACCCTGCCGCCTCATAGACGTGTTTGGCGCGCGGATTTTCCCGGTCCACGGACAGTTCCAGCATCGGAAATCGGGGTCGGACAGAGTACCGTCGGATCAGCTCTTTTGCCGCAGCAACGCCATATCCCTTGCCCTGTTCCCGCCGGTCGATCAGCATCTCCATCAGATAATAGCACGCCGGCTCCTCTTCTAACTCATAGACCAGCGCCAGTCCCACAGGCCGTTCTTCCGCACTGACCACCCAAAGTCTGGCCCCCTGAGCCCGGTAGAGCCAGGCCCGTGCCACGATGCCGCCGGGGGAGGGGATAAACCTTTGCTGTTCCTTTGCCGCCTCCAAGGTGAGTACCTTGTCCATATTTGCCTCAGTCAACTCTCCCAGGATGATTTCAGATGTCATGTTCGTTCCTCCAAAAATGATTTCGGAGGGTTAGGAAACGTGAACCCTCCTGACACGCTTCAGCTTCATAACAGACCACCCTTTCCTTAAGATTCAGACCACATTCCCATGTTCCTGGCAATGCTCTGTATTTATGATTATATATCCCATATATCGATATTTCAAGGGGAGGCGGCGGGAATCTTGACGGGTCTTTATTTCAATGCTATACTGGGTAAAAGTCAAAAGGAGGCGTTGTCCGTGGGTATGACAATGACCCAAAAAATATTGGCCCGGGCCGCCGGACTGGAAAAGGTGGAGGCGGGCCAGCTCATCGAGGGGCGTCTGGACTTGGTGCTGGGCAACGATATCACCGCGCCGGTGGCTATTTCAGAGTTCCGCAAGGCGGACCTGTCGTCTGTCTTTGACCGGGAGAGGATCGCCATCGTGCTGGATCATTCCACCCCTTGCAAGGATATCAAGTCCGCCCAGTTGTGCGCCGTCTGCAGGGACTTCGCCAAAGAGCACACCATCACCCATTTCTATGATGTGGGCCAGATGGGTGTGGAGCACGCGCTGATCCCGGAGAAGGGGCTGGCGGCCCCCGGTGAGGTCATCATCGGCGCCGACTCCCACACCTGCACCTACGGCGCGCTGGGCGCCTTCTCCACCGGCGTGGGCTCCACGGATATGGCCGCCGGCATGGCCACCGGCCTGGCCTGGTTCAAGGTGCCCCAGGCCATCCAGGTCAAGCTGACAGGAAGACTGGGCCCCTACGTCGGCGGCAAAGACCTGGCGCTCCACCTCATTGGACTGATCGGCGTAGACGGCGCCCTCTATCAGTCCCTGGAGTTCTGCGGCAGCGGCGTGGCGGCGCTGGAGATGGACGACCGCTTCACCATTTGCAACATGGCTATTGAGGCCGGCGCGAAAAACGGCATCTTCCCCGTGGATGAAAAGACCCTGGCGTACTTGAAGGGCAGGGTAAACCGGGAGTTCCGGGTGTTCCGGCCGGACCCGGACGCCCAATATGCCCGGACGCTCACCATCGACCTGTCCACTCTACGGCCCACGGTGGCGCTGCCCCATCTGCCCTCCAACACCAAAACGGTGGACGAGGCCGCGGGTATGCCGATCCAGCAGGTGGTCATCGGTTCCTGTACCAACGGCCGGTTAAAGGACCTGCGGGAGGCCGCCGCCATTCTCCGGGGAAGAAAGGTAGCCGACGGCGTGCGGTGCATCGTCATCCCGGCCACCCAGCAGATCTATCTGGACGCCATGGCGGAGGGCCTGGTGGCTGACTTCATTCGGGCCGGCGCGGCGGTGTCCACCCCCACCTGCGGTCCCTGCCTGGGGGGACATATGGGGGTGCTCAGCGACAACGAGTGGGCTATCTCCACCACTAACCGGAACTTTGTAGGCCGCATGGGTCCCACCAGTTCCATGATCATTTTGGCCAGCCCCGCCGTGGCGGCGGCCTCAGCCGTCACCGGCGTGGTCACCGATCCGGCCGCGGTGGAAGGAGGCGCGTCAGTATGAAGATCTATAAGTACGGCGACAATGTGGATACCGATGTCATCATTCCCGCCCGGTATCTGAACGCCCCGGATGAGAAATCGCTGGCCTCCCACTGCATGGAGGACATCGACGCCGGGTTCGCCTCCACGGTGGAGGTGGGAGACATTGTGGTGGCCGGCAGCAATTTCGGCTGCGGTTCCTCTCGGGAGCACGCGCCACTGGCTCTGAAGGCCTGCGGCGTCAAATGCGTTATCGCCAAGAGCTTTGCCCGCATTTTTTACCGCAACGCCATCAACATCGGCTTCCCCATCTTAGAGTGCCCGGAAGCGGTGGACGGCATCTCAGCGGGGGATCGGGTGACGGTGGATTTCCGCGCTGGAACCATCACCAATGAGACCACCGGAAAACTGTTCCAGTCCGCCCCCTTTCCGGAGTTTGTCAACGGCATCATCGAGCAGGGCGGCTTGCTGAAAGCGCTGAAGGCGCGGGGAGTGGCAAAATGAACGGTAAGATCGCGCTGATCCGGGGCGACGGCATTGGGCCGGAGATCGTCAATGAGGCGGTGGAGGTGCTGGACCGGGTGGCCCGGCGGTTCGGCCACAGCTTTCAGTATGTGGATGTGCTGATGGGGGCCTGTGCCTCCGAGACGGTAGGCAAGAGCTATCCCGACGGCACCGCGGAACTATGCAAGAGCTGCGACGCTGTTCTGTTGGGGGCGGTGGGCGACCCCAAATGGGGAGCGGACAAGCCCGCCGAGCAGCGGCCGGAGACGGCGCTGTTGGCCATCCGCAAGGATCTGGGCTTGTACGCCAACCTGCGACCAGCCGCCCTGCGTCCCGCCCTGGTGGACGCCTGCCCGCTGAAAAAGGAGACCGCGGAGCGGGGCATTGACCTGATGATGGTGCGGGAACTCACCGGCGGCATCTACTTTGGCAAACGGGACCGTTATGACACGCCTGACCGGGGCGTGGAGTGCACTGATCTGATGGCCTATTCCGAGAAGGAGATCGAGCGCATTGGACGTCGGGCCTTTGAGTTGGCCCGTCAGCGCCGGAAGAAGGTGTCCAGCGTGGACAAGGCCAACGTGCTGGAGACCAGCCGCCTCTGGCGCTCGGTCATGCACCGGCTGGCGGGGGAATACCCCGATGTGGCCTATGAAGATGTACTGGTGGACAACTGCGCCATGCAGCTGGTGCGGGACCCAGGCCAATTCGATGTTCTGGTGACGGAGAATATGTTCGGCGATATCCTGTCCGATGAGGCGTCCATGATCACCGGCTCCATTGGTCTGCTGCCGTCCGCCTCCATGGGGGATGGGGCGCCCGCCCTGTATGAGCCCATCCACGGCTCCGCCCCTGACATTGCGGGGCAGGACAGGGCTGATCCCATCGCCACCATCCTGTCCGCGGCCATGATGCTCCGCTATTCCTTCTGCCTGACCGCAGAGGCGGACGCGGTGGAGGCCGCGGTGGACAAGACCCTGTCTGAGGGCTGGCGCACCGCCGACATCGCCAGGGCGGGGGAGACCGCCATCGGGACCCGCCGGATGGGGCAGCTGATCCAGGCGAATATCTGACATAAAAAGGGGACCGCGCTATGATCTTAGCCATTGATATCGGCAATACCCGCACCACAATCGCCCTGTTTTCCGAAGGAGGTCAACTGAAATTTCTCTCAGAGCTTGAGACTAATACGAGACAAACCGATGACCAGTGCGCCATCGGCCTGTTTGGGGTATTTCAACTCTATGGGGCCAGTGTGGACGGCGTAAGCGGCACGATCCTGTCCAGCGTGGTGCCGCCCATCACCAGGACCTATGCCCGGGCGGTGACCCGAGTCACCGGACGGGAGCCGCTCATTGTGGGGCCCGGCGTGAAAACCGGCCTGAACATCAAGGCGGAGCTCCATGATCAGTTGGGCAGCGATATCGTGGCCTCCGCGGTGGCCGCCGCGGCGCTGTATCCCTCGCCGGTCATCGTCATCAATTCCCGCACTGCGGTGTCCTTTTCCTACATCAGCGAGGCCTCCTTTGAGGGCTGCTCCATCATGCCCGGCATGGGGATCGCGCTGGAGGCGCTGTCCC
>CAZUWQ010000002.1:0-25770 GCA_964624195.1 uncultured Oscillospiraceae bacterium
GATCAGGCTTTGGGGGGCATTACGGTGGCGGTGCCGGTGATGACCGTCTCGCCCCGCTGGTTGGTGACCACGGTGTCCAGCTTCAGGCGGTTCTTCTCCACGATGCGCTCAGTGACGGTGACCGTGGCGGTGACGGTGTCGCCGATGAAGACCGGCTTGGTGAAGCGCAGCTCCTGGCCCATGTAGATGGTGCCGGGGCCGGGGAGCTGGTTGCCCAGCACGTTGGAGATGAAGCCGGCGGACAGCATACCGTGGGCGATGCGCTGGCCGAACATACCCTTCTTGGCCGCCTCTGCGTTGATATGGGCCTCGTTGAAGTCGCCGCTGATGCCGGCGTACAGGACCACGTCGGCCTCGGTGACGGTCTTGGTGAAGGAGGCGCTGTCGCCGATCTGGATGGTGTCGATCGTTTTCATAAAAGATCCCCCGTTTCAAGTATTTTTTAGAGTAAACTGCAATATGAACCACAATTCATATTCTTAGCATACGCTATATTTCATAAAATGTCAACTAAAAACTTGGACAAATTTCCGGCCCACTTTTTACAAATAGCACTAAAAAACCTTGACAAATGGGCGTGGATAGGGTATTCTTTTGATTGGACAATGAACCACCATTCATGTTCTGACGCGCGAAAACCGAGCTGTCATAAGCCGCCGCGCCTTTGGGCGGGCGAAAAGAAGGGAGTTCCCAGAAATGCAAAAACCAAATGTGGGAATCGTGGGATTGGGGCTGTATCTGCCCAAGACAAAAATGACCGCGGCGGATATTTCCGCCGCCACCGGCGGCGTCTGGTCGGAGGAGGCCGTCCGGGAGAAGCTGGGCATCGTGGAGAAGTATGTGCCCTCCGGCGAGCCCTGCGACTACTCGCAGGAGATGGGCGCGCTGGCCGCGCTGGACTGCCTGAAGAACACCGGCGTGGACCCGCTGAAGATCGACGCCATCCTGTGCATCACCGAGGAGTGGAAGGAATACCCCAACACCACCTCCGCCTGCTATGTGCAGGAGCGCATCGGCGCTAAGAACGCCTGGGGCATCGACGTGCAGAACCGCTGCTGCACCTGCGTGTCCGCCATGAAGATGGCCAAGGACATGATCATTGCCGACGACGAGATCCACACCGTGCTGGTGTGCGGCGGCTACCGGAACGTGGACTTTATCGACTACACCGATAAGGACGTCTCCTTTATGTTCAACCTGGCCTGCGGCGGCGGCGCCATCCTGCTCCAGGAGAACTACGGGAAGAACCTGCTGCTGGGCACCCATCTGATGAGCGACGGCTCCGTGGTCCACACCTGCGGCGGCAAGATCGGCGGCCAGGTGAACCCCGTCACCGCTGAGAACGTGTCGGAGTTCGGTATGCTGCGGCTGATGGACGCCGCCAAGATGAAGGGCCTGCTGAACACCGTGTCCATGCCCAACTGGTATCACTGCATCGACGAGGCCCTGCGCAAGTCCGGCATGACCCGCAAGGATCTGGGCTATCTGGACGTGCTGCACATGAAGCGCTCCGGCCACAAGGCCATGCTGGCCGAGCTGGGCCTGACCGAGGACCAGAGCATCTACCTGGAGAATTACGGCCATGTGGGTCAGATCGATCAGATCCTCTCGCTCAAGCTGGCGCTGGAGCAGGGAAAGGTAAAGGAGGGCACCGTGGTCTCCATGATCGCCGCCGGCATCGGCTACACCTGGGCGGCCAACGTGATCCGCTGGGGGTGAGAAAACGTGAGTACGTTGCTGCAACTGGTCCTGAGGAGCCTTGAGACCGGTTCCATCTACGCACTGGCCACGCTCGGCATCATCATCGTCTATCGCACCAACTTCATGATCAACTTCGCCCAGGGCACCATGGGTATGTTCGGCGCGTATATCGTCACTTTCATCTTCAACAGAGCGGGCCTGCCGCTGACGCTGTGCATCGCGCTGGGCATCGTGGCGGGCATCCTGATCGGCTTCGTGGTGGACTTTGTCATCATCCGGCGCACCAAGAAGGTGAGCAACAGCGGCAAAGAGATCATTACGCTGGGCATGATGATGATCTTCCTGGGCATCTGCCCCATGTTCTTCGGCGTGGACCCGCTGCGTCTGCCCAAGCTCATCGAGAACGGGAGCCTGAGCATCGGCAGCGCCAACATTACGTATAACGGGCTGTTCAACATTGTGTTCGGCCTGGGGCTGACCATCGCGCTGTTCCTGATCCTCCAGAAGACCAAGCTGGGGCTGGCTATCCGCACCACCGCCTCCAGTGAGCGCACCGCCCGTCTGATGGGCGTGCCCACCAAGCTGGTGACCCTGTTCTCCTGGGCCCTGGCTATGGTGCTGGGCACTCTGGCGGGCGTTATGGTGGCCCCGGCCACCTCGGTGACCACCGGCCTGATGGACGCGGTGCAGGTGGCGGCCTTCATCGCCTGCGTGCTGGGCGGCTTCCAGACCTTCTACGGCCCTGTGATCGGCGCCTATATCATCGCGATAGCGAGCAACCTGCTGAACTACGCCAACTCCACCTGGGGTACCCAGATCATGTATGTGATCATCATCGCCTTCATCGTCATCCGGCCCGTGGGCCTGGTGGGGAAGAAGACCGTGAAAAAGGTTTAAGGAGGTGGCCGGAATGCAAAACAAGCCGCGTGAGCCCGGTATGGGCAAGTCCTATCTGCGCTTCATCATCTTTGGCATTGTGGTCGCCGCCATCGTTCCGCTCTTTATTTCCCTCGGTATTTTCAAGGTATCCTGGATGGGCATCCTGGGCGGGACCGTCATCTTCGCCATCGCCGCCCAGGGGCTGAACCTGCTGGTGGGCTACTCGGGACTGATCTCCCTGGGCACCGCCGGCTTTATGGGCGTGGGCGCCTATATCAGCGCCTATGTCACCGGCGATTTGGGCCTGCCCTGGGAGCTGGGCATCATCCTGGCGGTGGTGGTCTCCGTGCTGTTCGGCCTGCTCATCGGCCTTGCCTCCCTCCGCATCGAGGGGCTGTACCTCGGCATCGTCACCCTGTGCGTGTCCGAGGTGCTGCGCAAGTGCTTTGACGAGCTGGTGGACATTACCGGCGGCTTCGCCGGCAAGTCCGCGGAAAATCCCAGCCTGCTGTTCGGGCTGGTGAAGCTGGACCGCACCGGCTCCTACATCCTCCTGGTGGTCTTCCTGGTGCTGACCATGATGCTCACCTGGAACCTGGTCCACGGCCAGCTGGGCCGCGCGCTCCACGCCATGCGGGGCAGCCAGGTGGCTGCCCAGGCTATGGGCGTGTCCCTGCTGAAGTACCGCCTGATCGCCTTCGCTCTGGCCACCGGCTATGCCGCTCTGGCCGGCGCGCTGTACGTCCATTTCATCAACTTCGTCTACCCCTCCACCTGGGTCCTGGTGCTGTCGCTGAACATCCTTGCCATGGTCGTGGTGGGCGGTATGCGGAACATCTTCGGCGTGTTCTGGGGCGCCGTCATCGTCTACGCGGTGCCCGATCTGCTGCTGAAGCGCATTCCGGTGATCGGCCAGATCAGCGGTCTGTCCTATGTGTTCTCCGGCGTGCTCATCATCGTGGTCATCATGTTCTATCCCGGCGGCGTGGTGCGGTTGGGCGCCGATATCAAGCGGCTGTTCAACTATATATGGCACCGCCTGAAAAAGGGCACGACGGTGAAGGCCGTGTCGGCGGCGGAGAAGGGAGGGAAGCAGGATGGCTGAGCAGGTCATGTCCAACCTCCTGGCGCCCGATGAGGTGCTGCGGGTGGAGGACCTCTCCATCCAGTTCGGCGGCCTGAAGGCCGTGGATAACCTCTCCTTCTCCATCAAGGAAAAAGAGATCTTCGGTCTTATCGGCCCCAACGGCGCCGGCAAGACCACCGTGTTCAACTGCATCACCCAGTTCTACCGTCCTAACACAGGCCGGGTCCTGTTCCGCACCAATAAGGGCGAGGTAGAGGATCTGGTAGGTCAGAAGGTGCACGACATCATCGGCAAGGGCCTGGTACGCACCTTCCAGAACGTGGAGCTGATCTCCGAGCTGTCCATCATCGACAACGTGCTCATCGGCGCCCACATCGACTTCAAGGCCGGTCTGCTGGCCCAGGCGCTGAAGCTGCCCAAGGCCCGCAGGGAGGAGAAGGCCATGCGGGAGAAGGCCATGGAGGCGCTGAAATTCATGGGCATCGCGGACATGAGCGAGTCGCTGTGCGGCGGCCTGCCCTACGGCGTGCGGAAAAAGGTGGAGCTGGCCCGCACACTGATGTGCGAGCCGCGGCTCATCATCCTTGACGAGCCCGCCGCCGGCCTGAACGACATGGAGACCCAGGGTCTGGCCCAGAGCATCCATGAAGTGCGGGAGCGCTACAACTGCACCATTTTGCTGGTGGAGCACGATATGCGCCTGGTCATGAGCATTTGCGACCGGATCTGCGCCATCTCCTTCGGTAAGTTCCTGGCCTGCGGCACCCCCGCTGAGATCCAGCAGAACAGTCAGGTGCAGGAGGCTTATCTGGGCGAGAACGAAGAAGAGGGACAGGAGGGCTGATATGAGCGATTCTATCCTTTCGGTCCAGGGTCTGCGGGTACATTATGGCCCCATTGAAGCCCTGAAGGGCATCGATATCGAAGTAAAAGAGGGCAGTGTGGTGGCTCTGCTGGGCGCCAACGGCGCCGGCAAGACCACCACGCTCCAGACCATTTCCGGCCTGGTGTCCGCCTCCGGAGGCAAGATCCTCTACGAGGGCCGGGACATCACCAACAAGGAGCCGGAGAAGATCGCCGCCATGGGCATCGCCCAGTCCCCGGAGGGGCGGCAGATCTTTCCCGACATCACCGTGCTGGAGAACCTGCGGGTGGGCGCCTTTACGGTGAAGGACCGGAAGATCATCGACCGCTGCTTCGAGCGGGTGTATCACCATTTCCCCCTGCTGAAGGAGCGGAGCCGCCAGCAGGCGGGCACGCTGTCCGGCGGTGAGCTGCAAATGCTGGCTATCGCCCGGGCGCTGATGTCCGATCCCAAGGTGCTGCTGCTGGATGAACCGTCCCTGGGTCTGGCTCCTCTGATCGTCAAGAACATCTTTTCCATCATCAATGAGATCAAGAAGGAGGGCACCACGGTGGTCATTGTGGAGCAGAACGCCCTCCAGACTCTGAAAATCGCGGATTTTGGCTACGTTTTGGAGCTCGGTGAGATCAATATCTCCGGCGAGGCCAGCGTGCTCATCAAGGATCAACGGCTGATCGAGGCGTATCTGGGCAGTCAGTGAGCCTCTGAAAAGTCAAAGAAAAGAAAGGAATGGTTTAACCATGAAAAAGCGTCTTCTGGCACTTCTTCTTGCAGGAGTAATGGCGCTCTCCCTGGCAGCCTGCAGCGGCGGCACCAGCAGTGAGAGCAATGCCCAGGGTGTCACCGATGACACCATCTATGTGGGCAACTCCGCTACCACTTCCGGCGCCTACGCCGGCGTAGGCGGCCCCTTTGTGGCCGCCATTCAGGCCTATTTTGACATGGTGAACTCCGAGGGCGGCATCGACGGCCGCAAGATCGAGTTCATCAACTACGACGACGAGTTTGACCCCGTGAAGGGCA
Organism: uncultured Oscillospiraceae bacterium; assembly: GCA_964624195.1. Classification (GTDB taxonomy): domain Bacteria; phylum Bacillota; class Clostridia; order Oscillospirales; family Oscillospiraceae; genus Enterenecus. The sequence continues at coordinate 5,556 of CAZUWQ010000002.1, forward strand.
AAGCTTATCTGCAGGAGCTGGTGGAGGACGACAAGGTCTTCTGCATCCTGGGTCACTTCGGCACCCCCGTGGTGTCCGCCACCCTGGATGACCTGAAGAGCTACGGCATCCCCTCCCTGTATTTCGCCACCGGCATCGGCCAGTTGTTCAATGACCATGCCACCTCGAACGAGGACGGCTTCAACATCTTCCCGGTGCAGCCCCTGTACATCACCGAGGGCCAGGTCATGGTGGCCCGCGGCGTCGGTAACTTCAACGCTCAGAAGATCGGCATCATCTACACCTCCGACGACGCCGGCATGAATATGTTCGAGGGCGCCACCGCCAAGGCTGAGGAGCTGGGCGTGGAGCTGGTGAGCGAGCAGGTGGCCCCCGGCTCCGCCGACGTGTCCGCCGCCGTGACCAAGATCAAAAACGCGGGTGTGGACTTCGTCATCGTGGGCTCCATCCAGGCCACCATGCCCACCATCGTCAAGGAGATGGCGGCCCAGGGCATGACCGTGCCCGCCATCACCACCTATGTGTGCTGCGCGGTGTCCATCACTGAGCAGATCGCCAGCGACATCGAGGGCAAATTCGATGTGTACGCCTCCAGCTGGAAGATCCGCGACGAGGAGCACCAGCAGGACGTGGACGACTTTGTGAAGTGGGTGCCCGCCGAGTATGCCAACAACACCGACGGCGAGTCCGGCTGGGTGGCCGCCTCCATCTTCTGCGAGGCCCTGCGCCGTCTGGAGGGCAAGGCAGTGACCTGGGACAGCTTTATGGCCGCGCTGGAGGAGGCGCCTCTGGACGTGCCCTTCGGCGGCTCCATCAGCTTTGCCGACGGTCAGCGCACCGGCGTGCAGGAGATGCTCCTGTCCAAGTGCGACGCCAGCTCTGAGAGCGGCTGGACCGTGGTGTACCCGCTGGCCAGCATGGACGACATTTTGGCCGGTAAGTAAAGGCAGCGCGTGCGATCGCGTCTGCGGCGCTTTGCGGCATAAATGCGTTGTAAAAGCTTGAAATACACCGAGTATTCCCGCGCTTTTGCGCCTTTTCCTGCCGCGAAATTTCTCACAGATCGCTCTTGCCGAATTATGCGGCGTTGCCTGAACGATCGAACAGTGGCCCGGTTCCGGGCGCGGGGTCCATCCCCGCGCCCGGGGCGGGCAAGCCGCCTGAGAGGTGGATCCCTGCGGCCTGAAACCATATGGGACCGAAACACGTTTTGGCCTCAGGGATGCGCTCCGCGGGTCGGTCTTCAGCCTTGCGGATCTGCGCTTGCCGCGCTCAACGCCGCCTTATGAACGCAGGCTCTGAGGAAGCCCCGATAAGATCCCCGCGCGGAGCTTGACACTCATAGATCTTGGATGGTCCGTTGGCAGGCGGCTTTTTCTACGGACCGCGGAATAGAGAGAGGTGAAGAAATGTTCGTAGCGTTCCTGTCCACCCTGTGCGGGACCCTGCTCAGCGTGTGCATCACGGCCATCGCGGCCTTTGCGGTCACGCTGATCTTTAAGACCTCTACTACCACGAACTTCGCCCAGGGCTCCATCGCCGCGCTGGGCTGCTATGTCACGGCGGACCTGTTCAGCAAGTACGGCGTCCCCGTGTATATCGGCGTGATCCCCGGCGTGGTGGTGGGCGTTTTGGTGGGCCTGTTCGTGGACATCGTGATCTTCCGCCGGGGCAAGAATGTCAACGCCGTGGGCAAGCAGATCATCACCATGGGGCTGGTGTCCATCATCTTCGGCGGCATCCCCCTGATCTTCGGCAACCCGGAGACCGTGCCCTTCGAGGCGTTTTACAACACCCAGAAGGCGGGGGTGTCCCCCAACATCGTCATCTCCGCCTTTGGCGGGGAGATCGTCATCACCAAGCACGCGCTGATCTGCCTGGCTATCACCGTGGTGGTGCTGGGCGTGCTGTTCCTGCTGCTGAAGTTCAGCAAGTGGGGCCTGGGCGTGCGCTGCACCGCCTCCAATGAGTTCACCGCAGAGCTGATGGGCATCAACAGCCACGCCATCACAGCGGCGTCCTGGGCCATCGCCGGGGCGCTGGGCGTGCTGGCGGCGGTGATGTATGCCGGCGGCGGCACCCGGATCTCCACCAGCTTCATGACCACCGTGCAGGTCAACGCGTTCCTGGCGGGCATCCTGGGCGGCTTCTCCACCTTCTATGGCCCCGTGGTGGGCGCTGTGCTCATCCCGGTGGCGGCCAGCTGCGTGGGCTTTTTGGCCAATGTCCCGGCCCTGTCCGGCATCGCCCGGTGGAACATGGTCATCGTGTACGCGCTCATGCTGATCGTCATCCTGATCAAGCCGCAGGGACTGATGGGCAAGCCCATCGTCAAGAAAGTGTGAGGGGGGCGGTATGATGAAGAAAAAGAATCCGGTTGCCGATTTCTTCCGCAACCCCCTTGCCCAGGTCATCCTGTTTGTGATCATCGTGGCGGCCGTTCAGATCCTTGGCAAGAACGGCATCATCTCCGCCTCCTTTGTTCAGGCGGTGGGCACCACGCTGATCTACGCCATCGTCTCCATCGGCTTCTGTCTGCTGCTGGGCTATTCCGGCCTGGCCTCGCTGGGCACCGGCGGCTTCATCGGGCTGGGCGCCTATGTTGCCTTCTATGTGATCCAGGAGTTCGGGATGCCCTACATCGTGGCTCTGCTGGCCGCTATCGCGGTATCCATCGTCATCGGCGTGGTGGTGGGCTTTATCTCCCTGCGGATCGAGGGCATTTACCTGGCCATCCTGACGCTGGGCCTGTCTGAGATCATCCGCAATCTGCTGATGGTCATCAAGGCCACGGTCAAGATCGACGTGGACCACGCGGCGCTGTTCGGGATCAAGCTGGGCGACGACGGGGCCTACTACCTGATCCTGATCACCTTCGCCATCCTGATGCTGCTGCTGGCCAACCTGATCAACAGCCCCACGGGGCGGGCCATGCTGGCCATGAAGAACTCCACCTCGGCGGCCCAGGCCATGGGGATCTCCCTGATGAAGTACCGGCTGCTGGCCTTCGTGATCTCCATCATCTTCGCCGGCATCGGCGGCCTGCTCTACATGATGTCCATCCGGAGCATCACCACGGCCACATCCACGCTGCTCACCCTGAGCACCTCGCTGAACATCCTGGGCGCGGTGATCATCGGCGGGTCCAAGAGTCTGTGGGGCACCACCTTCGGCGCGTTCATCATCTACGGCCTGCAGGCCATGTTCCTCAATAAGATCTCCTTCTTCCAGCAGAATCCCGCCTTTATCACCATGCTCACCGGCGTGCTCATCATCGTGGTGGTCATGTTCTTCCCCGGCGGCGTGGCGCAGATCGTGAGCCAGATCAAGCAGACGATCCAGCGGAAGCGGGCCGGGGCAGAGGCCGGAAAGGGGGCGGCGTGATGGCGGCGAGCTATTCCCATGTGGACCGGCTGCGCCGGAAGGTCCAGCTGTACGAGAGCCTGTCTGAGCTGGACGGCCCGGCGAAATACGCCTCCAGGCTCAAGACCGCCCGGCAGAAGCTCGCCCAGGCGGAGGGGCAGCTGCCCCAGACGGGCCTGACCCTGCCCCAGGGCGTGGTGCTGGACGTGAAGGACCTGTGTATGTACTTCGGCGGCGTCAAGGCGGTGGACGGCCTCTCCTTCCAGGTGAAAAAGGGGGAGATCTTCGGCCTCATCGGTCCCAACGGCGCCGGCAAGACCACCGTGTTCAACTGCATCACCCAGTTCTACAAGCCCACCGCGGGCACCCTGCACTTTGAGAACAAGTCCGGCCAGGTGGTGGACCTGAACAAGGAGAAGGTCCACGACGTGATCCTCCAGGGCATCGTCCGCACCTTCCAGAACGTGGAGGTCATCCGGGAGCTGTCCGTGCTGGACAACCTGCTGATCGCGGGCCACCGGCAGTACACCTCCGGGCTGGTGACCCAGGCCCTCCACCTGCCCCTGCTGAAGCAGGAGGAGCGGGTGATCCGGGACCGGGCCATGAAGGTGCTGGACTTTATGGGCCTGACCGACTACAAGGACTGGTACGCCATGGGCCTGCCCTACGGCGTGCTGAAAAAGATCGAGATCGCCCGGACGCTGATGTGCGACCCGCAGCTGGTCATCCTGGACGAGCCGGCCGCCGGTCTGAACGACACCGAGACGGCGGAGCTGGCCAAGCTGATCCGCCGCATCCAGGAGCAGTATAAGTGTACCATCCTCTTGGTGGAGCACGACATGGGGCTGGTGATGGACATCTGCGACACCGTGTGCGCCATCTCCTTCGGCAAGCTGCTGGCGATCGGCACGCCGGAGGAGGTCCAGGCGGACAAGGGCGTACAGTCGGCCTATCTGGGCACCAGCAAGGGGGTGTGAGCATGGCACTGTTAGAAGTGAGAGGCCTGCAGGTCCACTACGGCCCCATCCAGGCGGTCCGCGGCATCGACATGGACGTGGAGGAGGGGCAGATCGTGGCCCTGCTGGGCGCCAACGGCGCCGGCAAGACCACCACCCTCCGGTCTATCAGCGGCGTGATCAAGCCCTCCGGCGGCACCATCACGCTGGGCGGCGAGCATCTGCACAAGCGGGCCTGCAAGGTGGCAAAGCAGGGCGTCAGTATGTCCCCGGAGGGGCGGCTGATCTTCTATGGGCTCACCGTGGAGGAGAATCTGAAGGCGGGCGCCTATCTGCTGAAGGACAGCGGGCGGACGAAGGCCAACATGGACCGGGTCTATGAGATGTTCCCGGTGCTGGCCGAGCGGCGCCGGCAGCAGGCGTCCACCCTGTCCGGCGGCGAGCAGCAGATGCTGGCCGTGGGCCGGGCGCTGATGAACGACCCCAAGGTGCTGCTGCTGGATGAGCCCTCCCTGGGCCTGGCCCCCCTGGTCATCGAGGATATTTTCAAGGCCCTTCAGGACATCCGGGCGGCGGGCACCACCATCCTCATCGTGGAGCAGAACGCCCTGGCTACCCTGCAGATCGCCGACTACGGCTATGTGATGGAGCTGGGCAGGATCAGTATGTCCGGCCCGGCCTCAGAGCTGATCCAGGACGAGCGGCTGATCGAGGCCTATCTGGGCGGCAAAAAGGCGCGGTGAGCCGCCGCCCCAACTACTTTGTTCGCAGATACCTTTGATATATGCGAAAACAGACGGAAAATGAATGAAAAGGAGAATCGCAATGAAAAAAAGATGGATCGCGCTGATTGCTTGCATGGCTATGGTGTTCTCCCTGGTTGCTGTCGGCTGCTCCAGCAGCAACACGACCACCAGCACCGCCCCCGCGGAGAGCAAGGCTGTGGAGTCCGAGCAGGGCACCGAGCCCAGCGAGTCCGGGGATGAGTCCTCCGGTTATGTCCAGGGTGTGACCGACACCGAGATCCTGGTGGGCAACACCGCCGCCACCACCGGCGCCTACGCCGCTGTCGGCGTGCCCTTCAACGCCGGTCTGGAGGCCGCCTACAAGGAGTACAACGACGCCGGCGGCTTCCATGGGCTGACCATCCGCCTCATCCACTATGATGACGGCTTCGACGGCGCCCAGGGCCTGACCTACACCAAGCAGCTGGTGGAGGACGACAAGGTCTTTGCCCTGTCCGGCCACTTCGGCACCAACACCATCGTCTCCACCATCGACTACATGGAGGAGAAGGGCATCCCCATGGTCTACGCCGCCACCGGCGCCCCTGAGCTGTATCACGAGAAGACCCCCGGCTGCAACATCTTCCCCGTGCAGCCCATTTACGAGGCCGAGGGCCGTGTGCTGCTGGCCCGCGCTCTGGCCCCCACTGAGGGCAATATGGGCCTGGGCGGCACCAAGATCGGCTGCATCGCCACCACCGACGACTGCGGCGAGGGCCTGCGCTACGGCGTGGAGTTCCAGGCCAACGAGCTGGGCGTTGAGGTCATGTTCCAGGACGTGGACGCCAGCGCCACCGACTACTCCGCCGCCGTCAACGTGCTGAAGAACGCCGGCTGCGACGTGATCATCCTGGCCGCCAACCAGACCCCCATGGCCAACATGATGGCCGGTATGCGTGACGCCAACTACAACGTGCCCTGCATCACCTCCTATGTGTCCGCGTCCGTGGCGACCATGGGCGCCCTGGTGGACAACGGCTCCATCACCGCCGACCGTCCGCTGTACTCCACCGCCTGGATGGACACCACCACCGAGGAGGGCATGGCCGACTACCTGGCCTTCGCCGAGGTGCAGACCGCCTGGGAGGCTGAGAACGGCGTGACCGACTCCTACGCGCTGAACGCCTACGCCATGGCCGGCTATGTGGCCGGCAAGCTGTTCATCCACGGCCTGGATCAGCTGGACGCCATGGGCCTGGACCTGACCTGGGAGAACTACATCAAGGCTCTGGAGGAGGGCGAGCCCTTCCACATCCCCATGGGCGGCGAGCTGAGCTTTGCTGACGGCGACCGTCTGGGCGTCACCTCCCTGGCTTTGAACACCATCTCCCTGGAGAAGGGCGAAGACGGCAACTACACCATGGTGGTCGTCAGCCCCATCATGAGCCTGCCTGACGTTCTGGAGTCCATTCAGTGATTTCTGATCCCATACCGGATCAAAACTGAGCCAGGAGAAGGGGGAGGAGGGATACCTCCTCCCCCTTCCGCTTTGATGTGAGGCCTGCTGTCCCAACTGTGCCGCGGCGGGCTGTATGCCCTCTGTCCGCGGATGAAAAGGGGGAAATGTCAAAATGCCGTATTTTGAAACCAATGGAGTCCGGCTCTACTATGAGGTCCACGGCGATCCCAACGGAAAGGAGACCGTGGCGTTTCTCAACGGGGTCATGGCGTCGGTGTCCAGCTGGGCGCTGCTCTACCCGATCTTCGAGCGGGCGGGCTTCCGGGTGGTGCTCCACGACTTCAAGGGCCAGCTGAAGTCCGACAAGCCGGAGGGCCCCTACACCTTCGCCCAGCACTGCGCCGAGACCAGGGCGCTGCTGGAGCACCTGGGGGTGGAGAAGGCCCACCTGATCGGCACCTCCTACGGCGGCGAGGTGGCGCTGAAGTTTGCCGCCCTCTATCCGGAGATGACCAGGACCATCTCGGTGATCGACTCGCTGAGCGAGCTGGACGAGGTGTGCAGGGGCTTCGTGACCAACTGGAAGACCCTCTGCGACACCGGCGACGGCGAGACCTTCTTCTGGGGCATGGCCCCGGCCATTTACGGGCCGGAGTTTTTGGCGAAGAACCAGGAGATGCTGGCGGTCCGGGCCAAGGCCATCAAGGGCAATCCGGACGGCTATCTGGAGGGGCAGAAGATCCTGTATGACACCTTCAACGACGACGTGTACATGACGCCGGAGCTGGGGAAGATCCAGTGCCCCGCCCTGATCCTCTGCGGGGAGATGGATATCCTGAAGCCGCCCCGCTTCTCCAAGATCTTAGTGGACCATATCCCCGACGCGGAGTTCGTCACCCTGCCGGGCAGCGGGCACGTTGCCATCTTTGAGCGGCCCAAGGAGCTGGAGAGCGCCATCTTCGGCTTCGTCATGAAGCACAGCCTGTACGCGGAATAGGCGTTTGCCCGCCCGCGGGTGAGAGAATAGAAGGACCATCATATCAGCATGAAGCAAGGAGTGAACAGTTATGAGCTATGAGGAAAAATTCATTTCTGTGGAGCAGGCCCTGTCCATGGTCAAGTCCAACGACGTGATCGTCACCGGGCTGGGCGCCGCGGAGGCCGGCCTGTTCATGGAAAATCTGCACACCATCGCCGACCGGGTGCGCAATGTGACGGTGACCAACTGCCTGCCGACCCACCCCTCCGAGATCTACAAGCCGGAGTATGTGGACTCCTTTAACGTGGACGGCTGGTTCTTCGCCCCGCAGCTGCGCAAGGCCCATGCCCAGGGCAACATGGCCTATATCCCCAACCATCTGCACCTGGCGGCCGTCAAGCGCCTGTACCACGTCAAGCCCAACATCTATGTGGGCGCCGCCTCCATGCCCGACAAGCACGGCTATATCTCCCTGTCCTGCTCCAACACCTATGAGAAGCGGATGCTGGAGGCGGCGGACCTGGTCATCCTGGAGGTCAACCCCAATATGCCCTATACCTTCGGGGACAGCTTCGTCAACGTGCGGGACGTGGACTACCTGATCCGGGCGGACTATAAGCCCCCCGTCACCCCGGACACCCCCTTCACGGAGAAGGACGCGGCCATCGGCAAGCTCATCGCGGATATGGTGCCCGACGGGGCCTGCATCCAGCTGGGCATCGGCGGCATTCCCAACGCCGTGGCCCAGGCCCTGGAGACCAAGAACGACCTGGGCGTCCACACCGAGATGATCACCAGCAACATGATGCGCCTGATGCAGAAGGGCGTCATCAACGGCCGCTGCAAGCAGATCAACAAGGGCCAGATGGTGGCCGCCTTCGCCATGGGCGTGCCGGAGCTCTATGAGTTCATGGACTACAACCCCGGCGTGGCCATCATGGACGGCGCCTGGGTCAACGACCCCTATGTGATCGCCCAGAACGACAACCAGGTGTCCATCAACACCTCCATCGAGGTGGACCTGACCGGTCAGTGCGCCTCCGAGTCCATCGGCTCCAAGCAGTACTCCGGCACCGGCGGCCAGGCGGACACCGCCATCGGCGCGCAGATGTCCAAAAACGGCAAGTCCATCATCGCCCTGTACTCCACCGCCATGGTCAAGGGCCCCGACGGGGAGCGGCATGAGGTGTCCAAGATCGTGCCTCAGCTCACTCCGGGCGCCGCGGTCACCCTGCACCGCAGCGACGTGGACCGGGTGGTCACCGAGTACGGCGTGGCCGAGCTGCGGGGCACCAACCTGCGGGAGCGGGTGGCCCGGCTGATCGAGATCGCCCACCCCAAGTTCCGCGAGGAGCTGTGGGACCAGGCGGTGGCCGTGGGCATCCTGGGCTGCCGGAGATAAGGAGGCGGAAGAAATGGCGTGCTTCGCGTTTAAAAACAAGCGGGTCTATTACGAGGAGTACGGCCAGGGCAAGCCCCTGGTGGTGCTCAACGGCATTATGATGTCCTGCGCCAGCTGGAAGGAGTTCATCGAGCCGTTCTCCGAGCACAACCGGCTGATCCTGCTGGACTTCCTGGACCAGGGCAAGTCCGACCGGATGGACGGCCCCTTCGATCAGGAGATCCAGGCCGATGTGCTGAAGGAGCTGCTGGACGTGCTGGATATCGGGAAGGCCAATATCTGCGGCATCTCCTACGGCAGCGAGGTGGCTTTGCGCTTCGCGGTGAAGTACGGCGAGCGGGTGGAAAAGCTGATGCTGTTCAACGCCACCGCCCGCACCGGCCCCTGGCTGGGCGACATCGGCCGGGGCTGGAATCTGGCCGCCCACGACGCGGACGCTTACTACTACAGCACCATCCCCATCATCTACTCCCCGAAATTCTACCGGGAGAAGAACGACTGGATGAACGCCCGCCACGAGGCTCTGCGGCCCGTGTTCTCCAACCCCAGCTTCATCGACGCTATGGTGCGGCTCACCAACAGCGCGGAGCACTACGATGTGCTGGACCAGCTTCACACCGTTACCGCGCCCGCGCTGGTGGTGTCCTGCCAGGAGGACTATCTGATCCCCATGGCGGAGCAGGAGCTGATCTGCTCCAAACTGCCCAACGCCCACCGGGTCATCCTGCCCGGCAGCGGCCACGCCTCCATGTACGAGCAGCCCCTGCTGTTCACGGCGCTGGTGCTGGGCTTCTGCAACAACTGCAAGACGGAATTTCATATTGTTTGAGCGGCGATATTGCGCGGCGGGACAAAATGCGGTATACTGTATCTCAGTTACTATGATCCTGATGGAAGGAGAAGATACGTTTGGATTACAGAACTCTGATCAGCAGGCCGAAGACCAAGCGCGGCAGAGAGACGCTGAACCGCATCGTGTCCGCCGCCGCCCAGGTATTCTATGAAAAGGGATACCACAATTCGTCCATCAACGACATCACCCGGCTGGCCGGCGTGGCGTCGGGCACGTTTTACGTCTATTTTGACGGGAAGTACAACCTCTACAAATTCCTGCTGCTTCAGTGCAGCCACATGATCCGCAAGCATCTGACCAAGGCCATCCAGGGCTGCAAGAGCCGCCGGGAGGCGGAGGAGGTGGGCCTGCGGGAGTGGCTGATCTTTGTGCAGAAGAACCGCTATATGTACCACATCATCTGGGAGTCGCTGTATATCGACAAGCAGTTGTTTGTGGACTACTATGTGAGCTTCTGCCGCGCGTATACCAAGGGCCTCAACGAGTCCAAGGCGCGCGGCGAGATCGACCCCGAGATCGACACCGAGGTGCTGGCCTGGTCCCTGATGGGCATCTCCAACTTCCTGGGCCTGAACTGGGGCCTGTTCAAGGACTCCCCCACCGATGTGGAGCAGGTGGTGGACAGCTTTATGCACATCATCAGCGGCGTTTTTACCGAGCGCGGCCTGGCCGATCCGGCGGAGGACTCGTCCCTTCCTATCCATATCCAGGTGGAGTTCGAGGACGATACGGAGGAAGATCTGACGGCTCCGCCTCCGGACGAGCCGTCCGACGAGGCGCCGGCGGAGAATTGAAAGGAGCGATCCATATGTACACCCAGCAATTTGTCACGACCAAGCGATTGAAAACGGCCTATTACCGGGCGGGGGAGGGCAACAGCCGCAAGCTGCTGCTCATCCATGGCAACGTGTCCTCCTCCGTGTTCTATCTGCCCCTGTTTCCCGCGCTGGCGGAGCGGTACGATGTGGTCGCTCCTGATCTGCGCTGCTTCGGAGATTCCGACGCCCTGCCCATCGACGCCACCCGCGGCTACCTGGACTGGGTGGACGACCTGAAGGAGCTCGTGGACGCCCTGGGCTGGGAGAAGTACGCTGTCGTCGGCTGGTCCATGGGCGGCTGCATCACCATGCAGTATATCATGGAGCACGGGGCGGAGCTCACCGGGGCCGTGCTGATCAACCCCGGCTCTCCCTTTGGCTTCGGCGGCACCAAGGGCGTGGAGGGCACGGTGCTGGACCCGCCGGGGCTGGCCTCCGGCGGCGGCTGCGTCACGCCTCAGACGGTGCAGGCCCTGATGACCCAGGACCGGGAGGCGATGCGCCTGTCCCTGAACAACGTGATCTTCAAGCCCCCCTTCCGCATGGAGCCGGAGTGGGAGGAGCGGCTGATCGACGGTATGCTCAAGACCAGGCTGGGCGACGGGATGTACCCCGGAGACACCCGGAAGGTGGCCAAGTGGCCCTTTGTGGCCTGCGGCGACAAGGGCGTGTGCAACACCATGACCCCGGTCTACGGAGATCTGTCCGGCCTGGCGGACGTCCCGGTCAAGCCCCCCATCCTGTGGGTGCGGGGCGACAGCGACATCATGGTGAGCGACACCTCCGTCTGCGATTTCGGGACGCTGGGCGCCTCCGGCGCGGTCCCCGGCTGGCCGGGGATGGACGTGCTGCCGCCGCAGCCCATGGTGGGCCAGACCCGCTATGTGCTGGACAAGTACGCCGCCAACGGCGGAAGCTACCGCGAGCTGGTGCTCCCCGGCGGCCACAGCTGCAACCTGGAAAATCCCGAAGCCTTTGTAGCCGCGGTGAACGAGCTGTTGAGCTGAACACACTAAAAAATGGAAGCCACCGCCCCAAACCGGGGCGGTGGCTTTTTTGCGCTCCGGTCCTGGGGCTGTCACCGACTCCGCCTGCCGGAATAGACTGGATAGAGACGTGGGGGCGGAGGGCCGCCCGTCGGAGGAACGGCTATTTTGTGTGGGAGGCTTGCTATGCGGTGGAGATCAAATATTTGGGTGCTGGGGGGCGATCCCCGTCAGGCGGCGCTGGTCAGGCTGCTGGCCGACGACGGCCATGAGGCGCGGGCCTTCGCGCTGGAGGGGGCCGCGGGGATCGTCTGCGAGGACAGCCTGGAGGGGATCGACCGGGCGGACTGCGTCATCCTGCCCCTGCCGGCGACGGTGGGAGATCGGCTGAACGCGCCGCTGTCCGGGACCGGTCATCCCGTGGCGGACCTCCTGGACGCCCTGCGGCCGGGACAGCTGGTGTGCGCCGGCATGGTGGACGGGACGCTGCGCCGGCTGGCGGAGGAGCGGGGGCTGGAGCTGGGGGACTACTTTGCCCGGGAGGAGCTGGCGGTGCTCAACGCCGTGCCCACGGCGGAGGGGGCCATCGAGATCGCCCTGCGGGAACTGCCCATCACCCTCCAGGACGCCCGGGTGCTGGTGCTGGGCTTTGGCCGGCTGGGCCGGGCGCTGGCGCCCAGGCTCCAGGGGCTGGGCGCCCGGGTGTGGGCGGCGGCCCGGAGCCGCGGCCAGCGGGCGCTGGCCGAGAGCATGGGGGTGGAGACCGAGGGGCTGGACCGGCTCAGCGACTGGCTGTGCGGCTATGACCTGGTGATCAACACGGTGCCCGCCCCGGTGCTGGGAGTGGAGGAGCTGGCGGCCATGAAGGAGGGGGCGCTGGTCATCGACCTGGCCTCCCGCCCCGGCGGCGTGGACCGGGAGGCGGCCAGGACCCTGGGGGTCCGGGCGATCTGGGCCCTGTCCCTGCCTGGGAGAACGGCCCCGGTGACCGCCGCCCGCTATATCAAGAGCACCGTCTACCACATGATGGAGGAGAGGGAGGACGGGGCATAAGGAGGTAAGTATGAAGGATCTGAGAGTTGGCTTCGCCTTTTGCGGCTCTTTCTGCACGATGGACCGGGCGCTGGACGCCCTGGAGCGGGTGGCGGGGCAGTATTCCGAGGTGTGGCCCATCGTGTCGGAGACGGTGGCGTCCACCGACACCCGCTTCGGCGCCGCCCACGACTTTATGCGGGAGATGGAGCGCGTCTGCGGCCGGCGGGTGATCTCCACCATTGAGGGCGCGGAGCCCATCGGACCGAAGAAGCTGCTGGACGTGCTGGCAGTCTGCCCCTGTACGGGGAATACGCTGGGAAAGCTGGCCAACGGGGTGACGGACAGCCCGGTGACCATGGCGGCCAAGGCCCAGCTGCGCAACGGCGGGCCGGTGGTGCTGGCCCTGGCCACCAACGACGGCCTGTCCGCCTCGGCCCCCAATTTGGGGACCATGCTGGACCGGAAAAACGTCTATTTCGTCCCCTTCGGGCAGGACGACTGCCTGACCAAGCCCGCCTCGCTGCTCTCGGACTACAGCCTGCTGGTGGACAGCATAGAGGCGGCCCTGGCGGGAGAACAGCTCCAGCCCATCCTGTCCATCGGGGTGTGAAGGGCAAAAAAGGGCCGGGCGCCTGAACGCGGGCGCCCGGCCCTTTGCGCTTGTCGGTCCTCCCGGTCCGAACAGCGTCCCCACGGCTGCTTCAGGGCGGGGAGACAGTCATCTCCGCCGGCCGCGGTAGTTAGAGGGCGGGGATGCGCGGCGGCCGGAGCCGGAGTGAGCGTAGCGGCGGCGGCGCCGGCGGCGGGGACGGATCAGGCCGATGTAGATGATGAGGATCAGGATCAGCAGGATGACCAGCACCAGCAGGGCCTTGACCCACCATTTGGCCCAGTAGTCCCGGACCACCTGTAAGTAGTATTGGAACTCCGAGCGGACCACGGCGTCGGCGGCCACCATGGGGAGGGTGCCGTAGTTCACGCCGTCGTAGACAAAGGAGATGGTGCCCAGCTGGTCGCCGGCGTTGACGGGGGCCTCTACGCTGTCCGGCAGGTCGATGATGTACTTGGCCTGGGCGGGGTCGTAGTCGATGGGCATGGTGGCCTCGATGGAGCCCACGGGCTGGGCCAGCACATAGTCCGCCTCGTCGGACAGGGTGACGGTCACCTCCCGGATCACGTTTTCCGTGTCCTCGTCCAGCAGGGTCACCCGCTGGAAGTTCTGAAAGGCCCACTGGAGCAGACGCTTGCTCTCGGAGAAGGAGTAGCGGATAAAGTTCCCGTCCTCGTCGTAGGCGAACTCGGAGCCCAGCACCACGCAGTAGAAGGTGCGGCCCTGGTCGTCCACGGCCGCGGAGGCCAGGCAGCGGCCCGCCTCCTCGGTGTAGCCGGTCTTGATGCCGATGGCGTCGGAGTAGGTGTAGCCCAGCACATACCAGTTGTCCAGCAGGGAGTTGGTGGTGTGCAGCACCCGTGCCTCGGACAGATTGGTGGCGGGCAGGGTGTAGACGGTGGTGGACACGATGGTGCGGAAGACGTCGTACTCCATGGCAGCCCGGGCCATGAGATAGATGTCGTAGGCGGTGGTATAGTGGTCGTCGTCGTGGAGGCCGTGGGGGTTGGTGAAGTGGGTCCCCGTCATGCCCAGCCGGGCGGCCTTGTCGTTCATCCGCTCCACAAAGGCTTCGGTGCTGCCCGCCACCGCCTCCGCCAGAATGTTGCACGCCTCGTTTGCGGAGGGCACCAGATCGCAGTACAGGAGCTGCTCCACCGTAAGCACCTCCCCCGCCTTGATGCCGACGGTGGAGCTGTCCTCGGGCAGCGTCACCGCCTCCGCGGAGGCGGTGATGGGCGTGTCCAGCGTCAGCTCACCGTTGTCGATGGCCTCCAGCACCACCAGGGAGGTCATGATCTTGGTGATGGAGGCGGGGTACATCTTCTCATAGGCGTTGTAGTCGTACAGCACGTCTCCGTGATCCCCGTCCACCACGATGGCGGCGCCGGCGTGGGGCTGGGGGTCCTCCAGCGCCAGGGCGGGGAGGGCGAGGGAGGCGGACAACAGCGCCGCCAAAAGCAATGTAAAAAAGCGATATTTTTTCATAGGAATCTCCCAATATCTATGTTATAATAGCCTTGACCGCCGCGTGAAGCATGGTATCAACATGATTATAGCAAAAAAAGGCCATGAACGCAACGGGGGGAAATAATGGATGTGAGGGGAAGGCACGCCGTGTGGGACAAGCTGAAAAAATGGTGGATGCCGGCGGTGTTCTGCCTGGCGCTGGGCGCCATGATGCTGAGCTTCGCCGTGGGTCAGGCGTCCTTTCGACCTCTGACCGCCCGGGAGCCGGAGGCCTCGGCGTCCGCACCCGGACCGGCGGCGAGCGGGGCGGCGGCGTCGGGCGCGCCCCGGAGCGGGTCGGTAAACATCAACACCGCCGGCCTGGAGGAGCTGATGACCCTGCCCGGCATCGGCGAGAGCCGGGCGCGGGCCATTTTGGACTATCGGGCGGAGCACGGGCCCTTTGTCCACCCGGAGGATCTGATCCGGGTGACGGGCATCGGAGAAAATATTTTAGCGGGACTGATCGACGATATCACGACCTGAGGACGACACATATCACAACGCGGAGGACAGGATATGCCGAATATTTTAGTGGTGGACGACGAGCGGGTGCTGGTCAAGGGCATCAAATTCAATCTGGAGAACGAGGGCTATCAGGTGGACACCGGCGCCGACGGGGCGGAGGCGGTGGAGAAGGCCAGGACGGGCCGGTTCGACCTCATCGTGCTGGACCTGATGATGCCCAAGATCGACGGCCTGCAGGCCTGCATGAAGATCCGGGAGTTTTCCAACGTGCCCATCATCATGCTCACCGCCCGCAGCGAGGACGCGGACAAGATCATCGGCTTTGAGTGCGGCGCCGACGACTATATCACCAAGCCCTTCAATATCCTGGAGCTGAAGGCCCGCATCCGGGCGCTGCTGCGCCGGGCGGGGCAGACGGCCCAGAAGGAGCGGAACGCCAACCGGCTGGAGCGGGGGGCCATCGCCATCGACGTGGCGGAGCGGGCCGCCTGGCGGGATGGGGAGCCGGTGGAGCTGACCGCCAAGGAGTTCGATCTGATCGAGCTGCTGCTGCGCAATCCGGGGCGGGTTTACAGCCGGGAGAACCTGCTGAATTTGGTGTGGGGCTATGAGTATATCGGGGAGCTCCGCACGGTGGACGTACACATCCGCCGCCTGCGGGAGAAGCTGGAGCCGGACCCGGCCAACCCGGAGTATATTCTGACCAAGTGGGGCGTGGGATACTATCTGAGCAACCCCTGAGCCGATAGGAATACGGCGGCCGGGAAGGGAGGTGGAGCGCCGTGGGACGGAAGCAGGCCAAAGAGGAGAAAAAAGCAGGGAAGGCGGGGCGGGTGCCCTTTTACCGGAGCATTCAGGCCAAGTACGCCATGACCTATCTGCTGGTCATCGCGGTGATCATCCTGGTGCTGAACACCTACCCGCTGCTGATGGCGCAGAATATGGTGTTCACCTCCAAGGAGAGCACGCTGAAGCGGCAGGCTCTGACCATCGGCAGCGCCCTGGCGGTGTCGGAGAGCCTGACGGCGGAGGGCGTGGAGCAGGCCATGGCCCTGCTGGAGGACCTGCAGGTCACCCGGGTGCTGGTCACCGACGAATCCGGGCTCATCTTATATGACACCTCCACCTTAGACAACCGGCAGTCGGACTACGCGCTGATGAGCGAGGTGGTGGCCGCCCTGCGGGGGGAGGACGTGTTCCGCTCCGAGTACCGGGACGGGGCGTTCCGCTCCCGGGCGGCGGCGCCCATGGTATACCGGGGGATGACCCTGGGGGCGGTCTACCTCTACGAATATGACGGGGAGCAGGCCCAGGTGCTGTTGTCCATCCAGTCCAATCTGCGGTATATCTCCGCCGTGATCTGCGTGGTGGCGGCGGCGCTGGCGCTGGTGCTGTCCAAGACGCTGACCCGGAGCACCTCGCTGCTGCTGGGCGCCATCCGCAAGGTGCGGGAGGGCGAGTACAGCCACCGGGTGGAACCCAGGGGGCGGGATGAGCTGGCCCAGCTGGCCGACGAGTTCAACCAGCTCACCGACCGGCTCCAGACCACCGAGGAGGTCCGCCGGCGCTTCGTGTCCGACGCCTCCCACGAGCTCAAAACTCCCCTGGCCTCCATCCGCCTGCTGACCGACTCCATTCTGCAAAACCCGGACGTGGACATGGAGACGGTGCGGGATTTCGTCTCCGACATCGGGGAGGAGGCGGACCGGCTCACCCGCATCAGCGAGCGGCTGCTCACCCTCACCCGGCTGGACGCCGGGGCGGAGCGGCAGTGCGAACCGGTGGAGCTGGGCCAGGTGGTGGACAAGGTGGCCCATATGCTCCAGCCGCTGGCGGAGGCGGTGGGAGTGACGCTGTCCTGCCGGCTGGAGCCGGCCTGCGCTCTGTGGGCCACGGAGGACGATCTGTACCAGGTGGCCTTCAACCTGATGGAAAACGCCATCAAATACAATCTGCCCGGCGGGCGGGTGGATGTGGCGGTATGCCGCCGGGAGGACCGGGTGGTCCTCATCGTGTCCGACACCGGGGTGGGCATCCCGGCGGAGGATATGCCCAGGATCTTTGAGCGGTTCTACCGGGTGGACAAGGCCCGTTCCCGGGCCGCCGGCGGCACCGGGCTGGGGCTGTCCATCGCCCGGGACACCGCCCGGCTCCACGGGGGCGACATCACCGTCTCCGCCGGCGACGGGGGCAGGGGCACCCGGTTCGAGGCGTCGTTTCCCGCCCTGACCGGGACGCGGGGGGAGGTGGACCCGGTATGAGACGAAGACTGCCTTGCCTGCTGGCGGCGCTGGCGCTGGCCCTGGGCCTGCTGGCGGGCTGTCAGGCGGAGGAACCGGAGGAGTCCGGCTTCCGCCTGTGGGGGGCCGGGGACCTGACGGAGTGGTCCGCCGATTCCACCGCCCTGGGGAGCTGGGGGTATGACGGGGCGGAGACGGTGCCCGCTGTCATGGCGGCGCTGCTGGCGGGGCCGCCGGCGGACAGCGGCCTGATCTCCGCCATTCCCCAGGGTGTGACCCTGCTGGACTGGTCGCTGGAGGACGGCGTTTTGCTGGTGGACCTGTCCCGGCCCTATGGGGACCTGGTGGGCGTGGACCTGACGCTGGCGGATTACTGCGTCACTCTGACCCTGACCCAATTGGCGGGGGTGGAGGGGGTGCGGATCACCGTCAACGGCAGCGAGATCTCCTACCGGGACCGGCAGGTGTTTTATCCGTCGGACATCGTGCTGTCCGGGGCGGAGGAGGAGCCCATCGAGGTGTCCGCCGCGCTGTATTTCCGGCGGGCGGACAGCGGAGAGCTGGGCTTTGAGCTGCGGGTGTTCCGGCTGACGGAGAGCGAGGACCCGGCCCTGGCGGTGCTGCTGGCGCTGCTGGCGGGACCGGAGGACGAGGGCCTGTCCCCACTGCTGCCGGAGGGGCTGGAGGTGAACAACCTGCGGGTGGACGACGGGGTGTGCTCCGTGGACCTGTCCGCCGCCCTGCTGGACAGCGTGCCGGAGGACCCGGAGGAGCAGCGGCTGGTGCTGGCATCCCTGGTGAATACCCTGTGCAGCCTGGACACCGTGACCGCCGTGCAGCTTCTGGTGGACGGCGAGGCGCTGGAGCGGTATGGGACCATCGACACCAGCCGGCCGCTGGAGGAGAGATAGGGAGGAATACGGATTGGAGACGATCGCTCAGACTCTGGCGCGGGAGCTGGAGCAGCCGGAGCGCTATATCGAAAATGTGATAACGCTGCTGGACGAGGGGAATACGGTGCCCTTTATCGCCCGGTACCGGAAGGAGCTGCACGGAGCCATGGACGACCAGCTGCTCCGCCGGCTGGCGGACCGGATGCAATATTTGAGGAACCTTCGGGACCGGCGGGAGGAGGTCAAGCAGGCCATTGACGGCCAGGGCAGGCTCACCGACGAGCTGGCCGCCGCCATTGACGGCGCCGCGACCCTGGCGGAGGTGGAGGACCTGTACCGCCCCTATAGGCAGAAGCGGCGCACCCGCGCCACGGTTGCCCGGGAGAAGGGGCTGGAGCCGCTGGCCCTGCTGCTGTTCGCCCAGGAGCGGGACTGCCCGGACCCGGCGACCGCCGCCGCCGGGTATATCGACCCCGAAAAGGGGGTGGAGACGGCGGACGACGCCCTCCGGGGGGCCGGCGACATCATCGCGGAGATCATTTCGGACGACGCCGAAGTGCGTAAGGCCCTGCGGGAGCTGATCCTCAAGCGGGGGCAGCTGACGTCCAGGGCCGCGGTGGAGGAGGATACGGTGTACCGCCTCTACTATGACTTTGCCCAGCCGGTGGCCCGCGTCCAGGGGCATCAGGTGCTGGCCATCAACCGGGGGGAGCGGGAGGAGGTCCTGAAGGCCGCGGTGGTCATCGACCGGGAGCTGGCCCTGCCGCTGATCCGCCGGAAGGTGGTCCGGCCGGGCAGCGCAGCCATGGAGCTTGTGAAGGCCGCCGCCGAGGACGCCTATGACCGGCTCATTTTTCCCTCCCTGGAGCGGGAGATCCGGGCATACCTCACCGACAACGCCAACGAGGGGGCCATCGGGCAGTTCGCCCTGAATCTGCGGCCCCTGCTCATGCAGCCGCCGGTGAAGGGGTCCGTCACCATGGGACTGGATCCCGGCTACCGCATGGGGTGCAAGGTGGCGGTGGTGGACCCCACCGGCAAGGTGCTGGACACCGCCGTGGTCTATCCCACCCACGGGGAGAGAGGGCGGGAGGAGGCCATTGTTAAGCTGTCAAAAATGATACAAATGTTTCATGTGAAACATATCGCCATTGGCAACGGCACCGCCAGCCGGGAGACAGAGCAGATGACGGTGGAGCTGATCCGCCGGGTGGGCGGGGATGTCAGCTATATGATCGTCAACGAGGCGGGGGCGTCGGTGTACTCCGCGTCCAAGCTGGCGGCGGAGGAGTTCCCGGAATTTGACGTGAATCTCCGCTCCGCCGTGTCCATCGCCCGGCGGCTCCAGGACCCGCTGGCGGAGTTAGTGAAGATCGACCCCAAGAGCATCGGCGTGGGCCAGTACCAGCACGATATGCCCCAGGCCCGCCTGGGGGAGGCGCTGGACGCCGTGGTGGAGGACTGCGTGAACGCGGTGGGGGTGGATGTGAACACCGCCTCCGCGCCGCTGCTCACCCGGGTGGCGGGGCTGAACGGCACCACGGCGAAAAATATCGTGAAATACCGGGAGGAGAACGGGCAGTTCACCGCCCGGAAGCAGCTGCTGAAGGTGCCCAAGCTGGGGCCCAAGGCCTTTGAACAGTGCGCCGGCTTCCTGCGGGTGCCGGACAGTCCCTCGCCGCTGGACAACACCGCCGTCCACCCGGAGAGCTACGGGGCGGCGGAGAAGCTGCTGGCCCTGTGCGGGTACACCATGGACGATGTGAAGGCGGGGGCCATGGGGGAGCTGCGCCGTCGGCTGGCCGCCCGGGGAGAGGCGGAGGCGGCGGAGGCCTGCGGCGTGGGCGTGCCCACCCTGCTGGACGTGGCCGATGAGCTGATGAAGCCGGGGCGGGACCCCCGTGACGAGCTGCCGCCGC
>CAZUWQ010000003.1:0-21059 GCA_964624195.1 uncultured Oscillospiraceae bacterium
TGAAGCTCATGGCCAACGAGGTCACCGCCGTGGACATCGACCCCAAGGCGGCGGACGTGGTGCGGGAAAACGCCGAGCTGAACTGCCGCCGGCTGGCCCCCGACGTCTATGAGGGGCTGGACCCGGACCACGACCTCCACGTCTTCGTGGGCGACGTGCTCAGCGACAAAAAGCTGTTTCAAAAGCTGCGCCCCGGCCAAAATCATGTGGTCCTTGCCAACATCGTGGCCGACGTCATCATCCCCCTGTCCGCCATGGTGGGGGAGCTGCTGGCCCCCTCCGGCGGCGTCTTCCTGGCCTCCGGCGTCATCGACGAGCGGGCGGACGAGGTGGCCGACGTCATCCGGGCCAATGGATTCACCATCACCCGCCGCCTGGAGCGGAACGGGTGGCACGCTTTCCGGGCGGAGAAGCAGAGCGGCCGCCCTTGTCCTTAAGCAGAAAAACGCCGTCTGTGTCCCCTTCCGGGCCGCAGACGGCGTTTTTTTGTTTCTTTTATTCTGCCGCCGGGTCCCTGCCCTGCTGCCCCGGCTTTTTCCCGCCCCGGTGGCGGGGATGGTGCCGGTACGGCTTGCTTCCGCCCGGCTGCCACTCCCCCTTGGGCGCGGCGAAGCTCTTCTCCTGAGCCGCCTTGCCCCGCTGCTGTCCGGACTGGTCCTCCTTCCTGCCGCCCCGGCCCTTCCGGCGGCCCCGGCCGGACGACTCGTCCCTCCCCTGCCGCTCCGCCTCCTGTTCATCCAGGTACTGCCGCAGCATAGCCGTCAGGCCGTCCTCCTTGCGCTCCTCCTCCGGCGGGATGCAGCGCAGCTTCTCCAGCTCCTCCTTGGGCGGCGCCACATAGCCCTCCGGCCGCTTGCCCCGGCCGCTGCGCACCACCCGGATCTCGCTGGTCCGGTAACTGCAGGGCGGGTCGCTGGAGTCCTCCAGCCGCACCTTCACCTGCTCCTTCAGCAGGTTGACGGAGGACACCGTGCCCACCCCGTCCGGGCACTCCACAAAGGACTCCTGCCTGGGACAGCGCTTCACCGCGTCCTCATAGGCCTCCTGCTCATATTTCAGGCAGCACATCAGCCGCCCGCAGGTGCCGGAGATCTTGGTGGGATTCAGCGACAGGTTCTGGGTCTTAGCCATCTTGATGGACACCGGCTGGAACTCGTCCAGGAACTGGCAGCAGCAGAAGGGCTTGCCGCAGATGCCAAGGCCCCCTACCATCCGGGCCTCGTCCCGGACGCCGATCTGCCGCAGCTCGATGCGGACCCGGAACACGCTGGCCAGATCCCGCACCAGGGCGCGGAAGTCCACCCGCCCCTCGGAGGTGAAGAAAAAGATCACCTTGCTTCCGTCAAAGCTGTACTCCGCCTGGACCAGCTTCATGTCCAGCCCGTGCTCCTCCACCAGCTGCTGGCAGATGACCAGGGCCTCCTTCTCCTTTTCGTGGTTCCGGCGGACCTGATCCTTGTCCTCCTCGGTGGCCACCCGGATCAGCGGGCGCAAAGGCTGTACCACCGTCTCATCGTCCACCGTGGTGTTGCCCTGGGCGCAGACGCCGTACTCCTGTCCCTTGCCCGTCTCCACGATCACGCCGTCCCCCCCGTTCACCTGGACGCCGTTGGGGTCGAAATAGTATTGTTTCCCGCCCGCCTTAAAGCGGACGCTGATGATCTCCGTCATATGGGTATCCTCCGTAACTTCTGTCTTTTTTCCGGCCCTGTCCCGGAACGCGGTCCTTTCCCGGCGCTCACCGCTCCTGGAACAGCTCCGCCGCCAGCCCGCCCAGCGTATGGCCGGAGTTCAGATTATATACGCTGTTTTCCCGGCAGCGCTTCAGCGCCCGCAGCACCGCCGCCGCCCGGCCGGGCTCCTCCCCGGCCAGCCGCCCCGATACCTGCCGCTCCGCCTCCGCCAGCAGGTCGGTCACCTGTCCGCTTTTCAGCTTCTTCCGCTCCAGCTTTACCATCTGCTCCGCCACGGTCAGCTCATCCCCCCGCAGCAGCAGCTCCGCCAGCTCCGCGCCCCTGGCCCGCAGCTCCGGGTCGGGCGCGCTGTCCTCCGGCGGCAGGTTCAGCCCCTCGCACCGGGAGCGCACCGTGTCCAGCAGCCGCCCCGGCTGCTCCGCCAGCAGGAGGAACGCCGCGTAGTCCGGCCCGTCCTCCAGCACCTTCAGCAGGGCGTTTTGCGCCTTCGGGTTCATGCAGTCCGCCGGCTGGAGGATATATACCTTCCGCCGTCCCTCATTGGGACGGATGTACGCGTCGGCCCGCAGGTCGCGCACCTGATCCACGACGATCTCCCGCTTGTCCTCCAGCGGCTGGAACAGGGCCACATCGGGGTGTATCCCCGCCGCCACCTTCCGGCAGGGCTTACACTGCCCGCAGGGGGGGTGCTCCCCCTCGCACAGATAGGCCGCGGTCAGCCGCCGGGCCACGGCCGACCGGCTCTCCGCGCTGCCTCCGGTGATCAGGTAGGCGTGGGACAGCGTCTCCGGCAGCTTCATAGCCGCTCGACCCGGTCCACGTCCACCACGAACACCGTGGCGCCGCCCACCGTGACCTCCACCGGCATGGACGGGATATAGCCGTAGCTCAGCTCCGTGGTGGCGGGGATCATCTGCTTCCGGCTGTGGGAGAACTCCCGGATCACTCCGATCGCCTGGTCCACCTTCTTTTCCTCCACGCCGATCAGCAGCGTCACGTTGCCCGCCAGGAGGAACCCGCCGGTGGTGGCCAGCCTGGTACAGGAAAACCCGTTTTTGGACAAGTTCTGTGTGACCGCTCCCGCGTCGTCCCGATTGATAACGGCAATGATGAGCTTCATGGCAGACCCTCCTTTTCCCGCCGGATATGGAACCGCTCCCTCTGTCTGTTTATTATATCCTATTTCCCTCAAATAGACCAGACATTTTTTCCGGACCGCTCGGGCCGCCCGCGGCGCGGCTTTTCCCGGGAAACGGGACGGAAACGCGGACGGCCGCGGGCCGCCTCTGCCAACTGTCGCGGAGGCGGCCCGCGGCCGCTTTTTTATTGTTTGCTGGGGTCGTAAGCGATGACCGTTCTCCGGTTGGGTTCCGTCCCGGTGGAATAGGTGCTCACGCCGGGATAGTCCTGCAGCGCGGTGTGGATCACATGGCGCTCATAGGCGTTCATGGCCTCCAGCGTCACATTCCGGCGATACTTCACCGCCCGGGCCGCCGTCTTGCGGGCCAGGCGCTCCAGCGCCTCCTCCCGCCGGGCCCGGTAGCCCTCGGCGTCCACATGGATGCGTACCCGGTGGCTCCGGCCCCGGTTGACGGCATAGCCGGTGAGCTGCTGGATGGCGTCCAGCGTCTCCCCCCGGTGGCCGATGAGGGCGCCCATATTCTCGCCCTCCAGCACCACCTGATAGGTCTCCCCGTCCCGGGTGACCACCGGCGTGGCGTTCACCCCCATCTGGGCGAACAGCCCGGTCTGGAACTTCACAATGGCGGCGGATACGTCGTCGTCCTCCTCTGTTACCGGCTCAGGCCGCTTCTCCGGGGCAGGCCTGGAGGCGGGGGCGGCCTTCGGCGCCGGCGCGGACTTCCGTACCGGCGCCTTCCTGGTCTCCGGGGCAGGTCCGGGCGTCTCCACAGGGGCCGGGTCCGGCTCGTCCGGCGCCTCATAGGTCAGCTTCACTTTAGCGGGCACAGAGCCGATGCCCAGAAACCCGGTCTTGCCACGGACCAGGATCTCCACGGACACGTCATCCCGGTCCAGGCCCAGCTGCGCCAGACCCTTGGCGATGGCCTCGTCCTCCGTTTTGGCGGTCACTTCAATATATTTTTCCACGAAGCCACACTCCTTTACTCAGCTTTGTCGTCATCCCCGTCATCCTCAGACTCCGGATCATAGGGTTCCTCATAGTCGCCCTCAGCCGGGGCGGCGTCCTCCGCGTTTTCTTCGGCCTCGGCGGGCTCCGCGGTCCCTGTCTCGGCAGGCTCCGCCGCGGGGGCATCCTCCGCCGGCGCCTCCGGGATCTCCTTTCCGGCCTCCGCCAGCAGCTCCTTTTCCTCCTCGGTCAGCGGCTCCAGGTCAGGGTCCTTCTTCTTATACTTCTCGTCCGGATCCTGATAGGGGGTGATGGGGTAGCGGTTGGGGTCATAGGCCCTGCCGCGGGCATAGGAGCGCATCCCGGATCGGCTGGCGGACAGGTCCACGCCCTTCTCCTTGGCCTGGGGCTGCGCCTTTTTGCCCTTTCCGTTCTTGTTCTTTCCGGCGGCGATGGCCGCGGCCTTCCGCTCGGCGGATTTGCGGCGGCGCTCCTTCTCCTCCTCCTTGGCCCTTCTGGCCTGCTCCTCCATCTCTTTCCGGGCGGCCTCGTAATCCTTCTTCAGCATTTTGCCGCAGATGACCTCCTGCACCATCATCAGCAGGGAGTTGGCGATCCAGTAAAGGCACAGGCCGGCGGGCATGGAGAAACCGATCCACAGGGAGATCAGGGGGCTGACCAGCATCATCATTTTATTGGTGCCCCCGGAGGCGGCCTTGTCGTCCTTGTTCATCTGGTTGGTCTTTTGGGACACGACCATAGACAGGAAAGACAGCACCGCGGAGATAATGGGCATGAGGAACAGCCCCACGGAATTCCAGCTGATCCCCCCCGACCAGAACTTCCAGCTGGGGATCTCGGCCAGGTTCAGCCCCAAAAAGTTGAAGTTGATGACGAACATCCCGGCGGCAGACAGCCCGGCGGCCGTCACCGCGTCCTTGGCGGCGCTCAGATTGCCGCTGTTCAGCTGGGCGGCCAGGGTCAGCTCGTTGTATCCCGACACCGTAAAGTCGGCCACGCCCAGCGCTCCGGCCACCGCGGTGGACCCGGCGTCGGCCAGGCGCATCATGTACTTGAGTGGCCGGCGGATGATGGCGTACAGCGGCATCAGGATGATCAGAGGGATCAGAGACCAGCCGCAGCCTCCAAAGGGGCTGACGTTGTTTTTCTCGTAGAACTTCTGGACCTCCTGGTTGTACCGCTCTTTGTCATTGCCGCACCGCTGCTGGATCTCCTTCAGCTGGCCGGACACGATATTCATCTTGATCATGCTCTTTTTGCCCTTCAGGTTCAGGGGGAAGAGGATGACCTTGATCACGACGGTGAAGAGGATCAGGGCAATGCCGTAGCTGTTGAACCACTGGCAGAACACCTTCAGCAGCCAGCTGAAGGGCGTCATGATGATTTGCCAAAAATCCATGCTTGGCCTCCTAATCGTTTTTTGGGTTTTTCATTTTTTTCGGTGGGACCGGGTCATAGATGAAGCTTTTTTCTCTGTGGAATGGATGGCACCGCAGCACCCGCCAGAGGGCGAGGGCGGAACCCTTTACCGCCCCGTGTACCTCCAGCGCCTCCAGGGCATAGCTGGAACAGGTGGGGATGAACCGGCAGCAGGGGGGACGGGCGGGGGAGACGTATTTCCGGTAAAACCGGACCAACGCCATCAGCGCCCGTTTCATTTCGCCGCCCCCTCACCGGTCAGCAGCTCCAGCTTACCGGCCAGCTTCAAAAAGGACTCCTCCAGCTGCCGGTACCTGCTGTGCGCGGCCTTGACCCGGGCCACCACCACCAGGTCGAATCCGACCGCCAGCTCGCTCTCATGCAGCCGGTAGATCTCCCGCAGCCGTCGGCGGGTCCGGTTGCGGACCACCGCGTGTCCCAGCTTGGTGGACACGGTGAAGCCCAGCCGGTTTTCCCTCCGGCCGTTGCGCCGGGCATAGAGGGCCAGCCGCCCGTCCGCCGCCGTCTTTCCCTTCTGGTACAGCCGGCGGAACAGGTGGTTCTCCTTCAGCGACACGGTCTTTTTCACAGAAAAAGCTCCCCTCCTCCGGTGAGCGGGGATACCGCTGAAAACAGACATAGGGGCGAGGGAAAAGCTCCCGCGCCCCGGTCTTTATCGATATCCCAATGTGTCCGCCATACTCAGTGGGTCAGGCGGGCGCGGCCCTTCGCGCGGCGGCGGGCCAGGACCTTGCGGCCGTTGGCGCTGAACATACGCTGACGGAAGCCATGGACCTTGGAACGATGGCGCTTCTTAGGCTGATAGGTACGAACCATGCGGAACACCTCCTGTACAAAATGGCGGCCGGCCAACGCCGCCGCCTCCACAACGCCCGGACCGCGGGCGCGGTTGACGATCAAAGGCGCACAAATACGCGAAAAGGATTATAGCTGATTTTTCTCATTCTGTCAACCAAATTTGAAAGAATCCTCCTTATTTTCCGGTCAAATACCACATCTTGTGTCCAAATAAAATCAAACCACAACGCCGCCTCCGGACACGCCGCGGGCGCTCTGCTTTTCCCGGCCCGCCATGGCGCCGCTTTCTTACATTATAATAAAGAAATACAGGGAAAACCCTTGTATCTCACCCTGATTTTTGATATAATAAACCAGTTATTGCAGGGAGTGTCATTTTTTCTGTTTCCCGGCGCGTTTGGGGCGGAGCAGGCCCTCCCTCACGCACTCTCAAAGGAGGACTTCACCATGACATCCGCCGCCGACGTATGGGAGAAAGTAAAACAGCTGATGGAGCAGGATATGACCACCGTATCCATCGAGACCTGGTTTGGCGACGTGGAAGCGGTGGCCCTGGAGGACACCCGTCTGGTTCTCTGTGTCCCCACTGAATTCAAGCGCGGCATCATCAACAGCCGTTTTCTGCCCACCGTGGAAAAGAGCCTCAGAGAGCTTTTTTCCTTCGACGTGGACGTGGCCCTGCTGCTCCCGGAGGAACGGGACCGCTACCAGTCGGTGCTCCCCAGCCGGAAGGGCGACAACCCGTTCCGGGAATACACCTTCGACCGCTTCGTGGTGGGCTCCACCAACAAGTTCGCCTTCACCGCGGCGGAAAACGTGGCTTCCGCCCCCGGCGGCGCCTACAACCCTCTTTTCATCTACGGCCCCTCCGGCCTGGGCAAGACCCATCTGCTCCACGCCATCGCCAACCGGGTGAAGCAGGACCATCCGGACTACCGGGTCATGTATATCCAGAGCGAGGACTTCTCAAACGAACTCATCAACGACCTGCGCCGCGGCGTCAATATGCAGGAGTTCCGGGACAAATACCGCACCGTGGACCTGTTTTTGATGGACGACGTGCAGTTCATCGCCGGCAAGGACACCTGCGAGGAGGAGCTGTTCCACACCTTCAACACCCTCTATGAACAGGGCAAGCAGGTGGTGCTCACCTCCGACCGTCCCCCCCACGAGATGCTCCGCCTGGAGCAGCGTCTCCGCACCCGGTTCGAGCAGGGCCTGTCCGCCGACATCCAGCCCCCGGACTACGAGACCCGTATGGCCATTCTGAAAAACAAATCCCTGGAGCGGGGCATCTCCCTTCCCGACCCGGTGCTGTCCTATGTGGCGGAAAATATCACCTCCAACGTCCGGCAGATCGAGGGCGTGGTCAACAAGATCATGGCCTTCCAGGAGCTGATGGGCGCTCAGGTAGACGTGGAAAACACCATCCGGGCCGTCCGCGACATTCTCCGCTCCAAGGAGGACTTTCTCCCCTCAGCGGACACCATCATCCAGGAGGTGGCCCGCTTCTACGAGCTGGACCCCGACGCCCTCCGGGGCCAGAGCCAGAATAAGGAGATCTCCACCGCCCGCAACGTGGCCATGTATATCATCCGCGAAATGACCCAGCTCTCCCTGGCGGAGATCGGTCAGCAGTTCGGCGGCCGGCACCACTCCACCGTCCTCAACTCCATCAACCGGGTGGAGAAGAACATGAAGGAGCAGCCCGAACTGATGGAGATCATCCGGGACATCACCAACGCCGTCAACTCCGCCTACTGACCGCCATCTTCCACAGTTTTGCGGACCTGACTGTTCATCTCTGTGGAAAACTCCGCTTTTTTTCTCCGCGCTGTGCATCCTGCGGATATTTTGTGCATCCCCTTCCGACCGCTCTCCGCTTTGTCTCACAGCGGCTTCCGCCCCGCTCCCACACCTTCCACAGCTTCTACTGCTGCTGCTTTTCTTTATATATCATCCTCTCCTGAAAGAGAGAGAAAGGACGTCAGCCATGAAATTTTCCTGTGAAAAAGCCCTGCTGCAAAACGCCGTCACCACGGCAGGCCGGGTCGTTGCGTCAAAAAGCTCCGTGCTGGCCCTGGAGGGCGTGCTGGTGGAGGCGGGAGCCTCCGGCCTGCGCGTCAGCGGCTACAATCTGGAGACAGGCATCGTCACCCAGGTGGATGCGAACGTGACCCAGCCCGGCTCCATCGTGCTGCAAGCCCGTCTGTTCGGTGACATCATCCGAAAGCTGCCGGACGACGTGATCTCCTTCTCCGCCGACGGCAATAACGTCCACATCACCTGCGGCCCAACCTCCTTTGACATTTTGGGTTCAGACGCCGAGGAATTTCCCGAGCTGCCTGCCGTGGACAGCGGCTGCAGCCTTGTGATGACCCAGGGCGCTCTGCACAGCATGATCTCCCGGGTGATCTTTGCCGTCAGCGACAACGAGAGCCGCCCCATCCACACCGGCGCCCTGTTTGAGGTATCTGGGGGAGAGCTGACAATGGTGGCGGTGGACGGATACCGCCTGGCCCTGCGCCGGGAGAAGCTGCTGCGCTGTTCCACCTCCGCTGAATTCTCCTTCGTGGTCCCCGGCGCCGCCTTGAGCGAGGTGGACAAGATCTGCGGCGACAGCGACGCCGAGGTGACCATCACCGAGGGCGACCGGCACGTCACCTTCCAGATGGACTCCACGCAGTTAGTGTCCCGCCGCCTGGAGGGGGAGTTTTTAAACTACCGCCAGACCATTCCCAAAAACAACGGCATTATCTTAAAGGTGGACGCCGCCGCCCTCCAGCTATCCATCGACCGGGCCTCGCTGATGATCAACGAGAAGCTGAAAAGCCCTCTCCGCTGCAAATTTGAGGACGGCTCCCTGTCCATCACTTCCAAAACCGCCATCGGCGCCGCGTTCGACCGCTGTCCCATCACCGGCGACGGCAAGGGCCTGGAGATCGGCTTCAACAACCGCTTTCTCATGGAGGCTATCAAGGCCGCTCCCGCCGACCAGGTCCGCATGGAACTGAACACGGCCACCTCCCCCTGCCTGATCCTTCCTTTGGAGGGAGAGCCTGACAACTTTCTCTATATGGTCCTGCCTGTCCGCCTGAAGGCCGGGGAATAAAAAGGAGCTTCTATGGATACAAAACGGGTTTCTATCACAACGGAATATATCAAGCTGGAAGCCCTGCTGAAGCTGTCCGATATGGCGGACACCGGCGGCCAGGCCAAGAGAATGATCCAGGGCGGCGAGGTCACGGTCAACGGCGAGCCCTGCCTTATGCGGGGCAAAAAGCTGCGCCCCGGCGACCGGGCCGAGGTGGGCGGCGTCGCCCTGATGGTGGAATGATCGTCCGCGGGATCACCCTGGATCTCTTTCGGAACTTTGTCCACCTGGAGGCCCAATTTCATCCGGGGGTCAACGTCATCGTGGGGGAAAATGCCCAGGGCAAGACCAATCTGCTGGAGGCGGTAGCCTACCTGTCCTCCGCCTCGTCCCACCGGGCCAGATACGATCGGGAGATGATCCGGTTCGGGGTGGACTCCGCTTTCATCAAGGGCGAGGTCTTCAGCCACGACCGTACCGTCACCCTGGAGGCCGCCCTGTACCGGGGCGCCCGCCGGCAGCTTTGGTCCAACGGCGTCCGGCTGAAAACGGCGGGGGAGCTGTCCGGTGTTTTGAATACCGTCCTGTTCTGCCCGGAGGACCTGTACCTGATCCGGGCGGGCGCCGCCGCCCGGCGGAGGTTTTTGGACGACTGCATCAGCCAGCTCCGCCCAAAGTACGCCGCAGCGCTGGCGGAGTATAAGCGCCTGTATGAGCACAAGCTCCGCATCCTGCGGGACAGCGAGGAAAAGCCCTCTTTATTGGACGCCCTGGACGATTTTTCCCTCCGCATGGCCCAGTGCGGCGCGGTGCTCATCCACTATCGGGCCCACTTTGTCAAGCGCCTGCGGGAGGCCGCGCCTCCCATCCACCGGGACTTCTCCGGCGGCGGGGAGACGCTGTCCCTGCGATATGAGACGGTTTCCACCGTCACCGACCCGGAGGCTCCGCCCAAAACCTTATTGCCGGAGCTGCTGGCCCACCAGGAGAGCCACCGCAGGGCGGAGATCGAATCCCGCTCCTGTCTGTCCGGTCCCCACAAGGACGACCTGACTGTGACCATCGACGGCAGCCCGGCCAAGACCTTTGCCTCCCAGGGCCAGACCCGGACGGCGGCCCTGGCCTTGAAGCTGGCCGCCCGGGACATCTTCCGTCAGGACACCGGCGAATGGCCGGTGCTGCTGCTGGACGATGTGCTCAGTGAGTTGGACCGGCGGCGTCAGGAATTCGTGCTGAACCGCATCACCTCCGGCCAGGTGTTCATCACCTGCTGCGAGGAGGAAAAGCTGGCCCGGCTCAAGGACGGCAAGGGCTTCCACATCAAGGACGGCCTGTTGAGCGAGCAGTAGCGGGAGAGGGAAAGAAAATGGACCTCTATCTGAGCCAGTCGGTCCGCCTCCCCCAGGAGGAGATCGTCGGCATTTTCGATTTGGACAACACCACCTGGTCCTTCCGTACCCGCTCCTTCTTGGAGCGGGCGGAGGCGGCCGGGCAGGTGGTGACGGTGGGGGACGACCTGCCCCGGTCCTTTCTTCTCTGTCAGCGGGGGACTGCGCCCGCCACAGTCTATATTTCCCAGGTAAACACCGCCACCCTCTTCCGCCGTGCGGAGGACGATGGCATTTCCGTATAAAGAAGCACAGCGAATATCGGAGGAATGGAGTATGTCTGAACAAATGGAACACAACCCCACCCAGGTGGAGCACGAGTACGGCGCCTCGGAGATCCAGGTGCTGGAGGGACTGGAGGCGGTCCGCAAGCGCCCCGGTATGTATATCGGCTCCACCTCCGCGTCCGGTCTGCACCATCTGGTGTATGAGATCGTGGACAACGCCATCGACGAGGCGTTGGCGGGGTACTGCGACAACATCACCGTGGAGATCCTGGAGGGCGACGTCATCCGGGTCACCGACAACGGCCGCGGCGTCCCCGTGGACATTCAGCCCCAGACCGGAAAGCCCGCCCTGGAGGTGGTTTATACCGTTCTCCACGCCGGCGGCAAGTTCGGCGGCGGCGGATATAAGGTATCCGGCGGTCTCCACGGCGTGGGCGGCAGCGTGGTCAACGCCCTCAGCGAGTGGATGGAGGTACGGGTCCACAAGAACGGAAGCATATACGAGGTCAAGTTCTCCCGGGGCAATATCACCCAGGAGATGACGGTGGTCGGGACCACCGACCACACCGGTACCGAGGTGGTGTTCAAGCCCGACCCGGAGATGTTTGAGGACACGGTGTACGACTACGACACCCTCCAGAAGCGGATGCGGGAGCAGGCGTTCCTCAACGCCGGCGTCCACATCCTCATGGCGGACCGCCGCCCCGGGCAGGAGGCGGAGGAGTCCATGTGCTATGAGGGCGGCATCCGGGAGTTTGTCGACTATATCAACCGGAGCAAGACCCCGCTCCACGACAGCGTCATCTATATGTCCGGGACGAAGGACGACTCCATGGCGGAGATCGCCATGCAGTATAACGACAGCTATAACGAGGTCATCGTCTCCTTTGCCAACAATGTCCACACCCCGGAGGGCGGTATGCATGAGGAGGGCTTCAAACGGGCCCTGACCAATGTCCTCAACGCCTATGGCAAAAAGATGAAGCTGCTGAAGGACGAGGACAAGGTATCCGGCGAGGACTGCCGGGAGGGCCTGACGTGCGTCATCTCCGTCAAGCTCACCGACGCCCAGTTTGAGGGCCAGACCAAGGCCAAGCTGGGCAACAGCGAGATGCGCACGCTGGTGAGCAATATCGTTACGGATAAGCTGGAGCAGTTTTTAGAGGAAAACCCCGGCGTGGGCAAGGCCATCCTGGACAAGGCGCTCACCGCCAGCCGGGCCAGGGAGGCGGCCCGCAAGGCCCGCGAGTCGGTCCGCCGCAAGACCGGCCTGGAGTCCGGCCAGATGCCGGATAAGCTTCAGGACTGCAACGAGCGGGACCCGTCTCTGTGCGAGATCTACATCGTCGAGGGCGACTCCGCCGCCGGCTCCGCCATTCAGGGGCGGGACAGCCGGTTCCAGGCTATTTTGGCCATGTGGGGCAAGATGCTCAACGTGGAAAAGGCCCGGGCGGACAAGATCTACGGCAACGACAAGCTCTATCCCCTGATCGTGGCCCTGGGGGCCGGCATTGGGGAGGAATTCAACCTGGACAAGCTGCGCTATCACAAGATCATCATCATGGCCGATGCCGATGTGGACGGCGCCCATATCCGCACGCTGCTGCTCACCTTCTTTTTCCGGTATATGCGGCCTCTCATTGAGCGGGGCTACGTCTACTCGGCGGTGCCCCCTCTGTACAAGCTGACCAGGGGCAAGCTCCAGCGGGTGGCCTATTCCGACCCGGAGCGGGACGCGATCTCGGCGGAGCTGCGGGCGGACAACCCCAACGCCAAGGTGGAGATCAGCCGCTATAAGGGCCTGGGCGAAATGAGCAAGGATGAGCTGTGGACGACCACCATGGACCCGGAGAAGCGGACCCTGCGGCGCATCACGCTGGACGACGCGATAAGGGCGGACGAGATCTTCACCGTTCTCATGGGCGAGGACGTGGGCCCGCGGAAGGACTGGATCGAGAAGAACGCACGGCGCGTGGTCAATCTGGACTACTGAGGAGATAACAGGATATGGGACATAACAGAAGCTATAAACCGGAGGACATCGCCTTTCCCGATCAGGTCATCACCCAGTCCGAGCTGGTCAAGGAGATGCAGGACAGCTACCTTGAGTACGCCATGTCCGTCATCGTGGGCCGGGCCCTGCCCGACGTGCGGGACGGGCTGAAGCCGGTCCACCGGCGCATTCTATATACGCTCTATGAGGACGGGCTGACGGCGGACAAGCCCTTCCGCAAATCGGCCACCTGCGTGGGCGACGTGCTGGGCCGCTACCATCCCCATGGTGACGCGTCCGTGTACGATGCCATGGTCCGTCTGGCCCAGGATTTCTCCATGCGCTATATGCTGGTGGAGGGGCACGGAAACTTCGGTTCTGTGGATGGGGACCCCCCGGCCGCCTACCGTTATACCGAGGCCCGTATGTCCAAGCTGGCGGACGAGATGCTCCGGGACATCGACAAGGAGACGGTGGACTGGGACCCGAACTTTGATGAGACCCGGAAGGAGCCGAAGGTGCTGCCCTCCCGGTTTCCCAATCTGCTGGTCAACGGCTCCAACGGCATTGCCGTGGGCATGGCCACCAATATCCCGCCCCACAATCTGCGGGAGGTCATCGACGCGGTCATCTGCGTGCTGGACAATGAGAACGCCACCCTGGACGACCTGATGGAGCACATCAAGGGGCCGGACTTTCCCACAAGGGCCGTCATCATGGGCCGGTCCGGTATCCGGGCGGCCTACGCCACCGGCCGGGGCAAGATCACGATCCGGGCCAGAGCGGAATTTGAGGAATACGGCGGCGGGCGGACCCGTATCGTGGTCACGGAGCTGCCCTACCAGGTGAACAAGCGCCAGCTGATCAGGACCATTGCGGAGCAGGTGAAGGACAAGCGGCTGGACGGCATTTCCGACCTGCGGGACGAGACGGACCGCAACGGGATGCGGGTGGTCATTGAGCTGAAAAAGGACGCCAACCCCCAGGTGACGCTGAACCGTCTGTATTCCCAGACCGCTCTGCAGAGCAGCTTTTCCATCATTATGCTGGCGCTGGTCAGCGTGGAGGGTAAGCTCCAGCCGAAGGTGCTCACTCTGCGGCAGATCCTGGACGAATACATCGCTTTTCAGGAGGAAGTGCTCCAGCGGCGCACCCGGTACGATCTTCGCAAGGCTCAGGAGCGGGCGCACCTGTTGGAGGGCCTGCTGATCGCTCAGGACAATATCGACGAGGTCATCAGGATCATCCGCGCCTCCTATGACAACGCCAAGCAGAACCTGATGGACCGTTTCGGCCTGGACGATATACAGGCCCAGGCCATCTGCGAGATGCGGCTCATCTCCCTCCAGGGCCTGAACCGGGAAAAGCTGGAGGCGGAGTACAAGGAGCTGGAGGGACGCATTGCCTATTACCGGCAGCTGCTGTCCGACGAGACCATGCTTCGGGGCGTGCTGAAGGACGAGCTGGCCGCCATTCGGGACAAATACGGCGACGAGCGCAAGACCGAGATCGGGTTCGCGGAAAACGACATCGACATCGAGGACCTGATCGCCGAGGAGCAGTCCGTGTTCACCATGACGGCGGGCGGCTATATCAAGCGGACCTCCGCCGGCGAGTACGCCGCCCAGGGCAAGGGCGGCATGGGCAAAAAGGGCATGACCACCCGGGAGGAGGACTATGTGAACACCGTGTTCACCGCCTCCACCCATGACTATATCCTGTTTTTCACCGACCGGGGCCGGGTCTTCCGCAAAAAGGGCTACCAGATCCCCGAGGCCGGCCGCACCGCCCGGGGCACCAATATCGTCAACGTGCTCCAGGTGGAGCCCGGTGAAAAAGTGACCGCCATGATCCACACCCGCGACATTTCCGACAGCGACCACCCCCGCTATCTCACCATGTTTACCCGCAATGGCACCGTAAAGCGCCTGGACGCCTCGTCGCTGAAAAACCTGCGCAACAACGGCCTGCGGGTCATCACCTTAGGGGAGGGCGACGAGCTGATGGAGGTCCGGGAGACGGACGGGACCATGAAGCTGCTGATCGCCACCCACGACGGCATGGCCGTCTGCTTCCGGGAGGACCAGGTGCGGCCCACCGGCCGTGCGGCCATGGGCGTGCGCGGTATCCGTCTGCGCCCCGGCGACTATGTGGTGGGCGCGGCCCGGGCCGCGGAGGGCAAGGCGGTGCTCACCATCACCGAGCGCGGCTTCGGCAAGCGCACCCCCGTGGAGGACTACCGTGTCACCAACCGGGGCGGCCTGGGCATCAAGAACTATATGGTGACGGCCAAGACCGGTAAGATCGTGGGCGTCAAGGTAGTGGACGGTACCGAGGACCTGCTCCTGGTCACCCAGTCCGGCGCCCTGATCCGCACCGACGTAGACGG
Source organism: uncultured Oscillospiraceae bacterium (assembly GCA_964624195.1). Classification (GTDB taxonomy): domain Bacteria; phylum Bacillota; class Clostridia; order Oscillospirales; family Oscillospiraceae; genus Enterenecus. The sequence continues at coordinate 15,134 of CAZUWQ010000003.1, forward strand.
CATCCGACTGACCGGCCGCGCCACCCAGGGCGTCATCGTCATGCGCTTCAAGGGGGACGCCGATCAGGTCATCGCCCTGGCCCTGGCCGATAAAGGACCCGGGGACTCCCTTCCCGCGGAGAGCGCGGGAGCTGAGGCGCCGGGGGCGGAGTAAATGAAAACCGTCACCCTCTATACCGACGGCGCCTGCTCCGGCAACCCCGGCCCCGGCGGCTGGGGCGCCATCCTGATCTACAACGGGAAGGAAAAGGAGCTGTGCGGGGCCGAGGCGTCCACCACCAACAACCGCATGGAGCTCACCGCCGTCATCCGGGGCCTGGAGGCGCTGAAGGAGCCCTGCGAGGTGGAGCTGTGGTCCGACTCCAAATATGTGGTGGAGGCCCTGGAAAAGGGATGGGCCAGGGGCTGGAAGGGCAGGGGCTGGGTCAAGCCGGACAAAAAGCCCGCCCTGAATCCGGACCTGTGGGACCGCCTGCTGTCCCTGTGCGACCGGCATACCGTCCGTCTCCACTGGGTCAAGGGCCACGCCGCCAACCCCTACAACGACCGCTGCGACCGGTTGGCCGTGGCCCAGTGGCAGGCATTGAAAGACGGGTCTCCGCGGGCGCGGAGCAAATAAAAAGAAGAAAAGCGTCAATATGGGCGGCTTATGATCACCAAACCGGAGAACGGCAAGCACACCTTTGATTGAAGGCGGGCAGCGCCGGGGTCGTTGTAGAGGAGCGCCCCCTGAAGCGAGGAGAAAGGGGAGCCGGTCCGCGTTGAACAGCACCCCATTTGTCAGACAGTGCGGCATACTGAATGACAAGTGGGGCGCTTTCTTATGCCAAGGGACTCCGAACAGAAAATACACACCGGGATCCAATGTTGAGGCGAAAACACAAATTGGAGATTTTGTTTTCCGCTTTATACACAGTTGAGTTGTCTGAGTTTACGCGTTAAAATAATTTGATCGTTGGAAAGTATATGCTATTCTTTGCCGTTTTGATGCCGGATCGATGTATTCTAAGCTGTACGCGTTCAAAGAGAGGAGGAAGCGTTTTGCTGCGGATCTTAATTGTGGAGGATGAAAAGCCGATCTCCAATTTGATCCGGCTCGGCTTAAAAAAGGCGGGGTACGGCTGCGCCTGTGCGTTTGACGGTATGCGCGCCGCCGATCTGCTGGAGAAGGAACGCTTTGACCTGATCCTGCTGGACGTCATGCTCCCACTGGTGGATGGCTTTGAGCTGATGGAGTACATCCGCCCGCTGGAGATCCCCGTGATCTTCCTCACGGCCAGGGATTCCGTGCCGGATCGGGTAAAGGGGCTGCGCCTGGGCGCGGACGATTATATCGTCAAGCCCTTTGAGATGATCGAGCTGCTGGCCCGGATCGACGCGGTCCTCAGACGCTGCCACAAAACCGACGTGATGATGGAGATCAGCGGCCTGACCATCGACACCCGCTCCAGGCAGGTATGGAAGGATGGGGCGGAGATCAAGCTGACGAAAACGGAATATGACCTGCTGCTCCTGTTTGCGCGCAATCCCCGGCGCGCCCTGTTCCGGGAGACCATCTACGAGCAGGTGTGGGGCGGTGAATTTCCCTATGGCAGCAAGGTGGTGGACCTGCAGGTGCAGCGGCTGCGAAAAAAAGTAGGATGGGAAACGACCCTTTGCGCCGTCAATCGGGTCGGATATCGGCTGGAGGTTTCGGGATGAAGGTCCGGCTCAAAATGACGCTCTGCATGGTCGGGCTTCTCTCCCTGCTGTTTGGGCTCGGCGGCAGTATTGTGATCTCTCTGTCCTTTCAGGCCGCTGTGGAGCAGGAGAAGGAGACCGTGCTCCGCTCCTGGGAGATGGTCTTTCAGACCCTTCAAATCGCCGGTGAGCGGGGCGCGGCATACGGCTATGAGGCCATAGACCGGGTCATGGAACAGTTGGATCGGGAGCCGTCCCAAAATTGGCTGGCCCTCCGTCTCTCGTCGGAAAGCGGTTATGTCTATGGATCCGAGAAAGCGGAGGAATACATGGGCGCGGCGGCCGGGCCGACGGAACCGGGCACCGCCGTCTTTCGTTATCAGGACGGCGTGGACGGTGGGCAGTATCTGACAGTGATCGGAACGGTAGCTGTAGCCGGAGACACCCTGACGCTCTGCACCGCCCACGACATTTCCTCCCCATACGCCATGCGCCGGACCCAGCAGAGTATCTATCTGAGGGTGTTCACGGCTCTGGTTTTACTCTGCTGGTTTTTCTCCTACGCCATATCCGGATGGGTCACCGCGCCTCTGGAACATCTCTCCCGGGCCTCCCGCGCCATCGCGTCCGGGAATTTTTCCAGCCGGGTCGGACTCTGTTCTTCGGACGAGATCGGCGCTGTGGCTGGGGACTTTGACGCCATGGCCGCCCGGATGGAGCAGACTGTGGAACAGCTTCGCCGGTCTGTCCTGCAGCGGGAACAGTTCATGGGCAGCTTTGCCCATGAACTGAAAACGCCCATGACCTCCATCATCGGTTATGCCGAGCTGCTTCGGGAGGACATCCTGACCAGGGAAGAGCGGCTGGAAGCGGCAAGCTATCTTGTCTCAGAGGGGAAGCGGCTGGAGGGGTTGTCCCACAAGCTGCTGGCCTTGTTCGGGCTGAAACGGGAGGAGCTTTCCTTTGCGCCTGTCGACCCCGCGGATCTGATCCATGAGACGGTAGAGCGGCTGGAGCCCCTCTACTGTCAGCAGAATATCCGTTTTGTCTGCCGCTGCCAGGAGGGGACCTGCTGTCTGGAACGGACGCTGGCGCGCTCCCTGCTTTTGAATCTCTTTGACAACGCGAAAAAGGCCATGGAGCAGGGCGGGACCATCACGGTATGCCAGGAGATGCTGGAAGACGGCTGCCGCATCCAGGTCCAGGATGAGGGGCGCGGGATCCCACCGGAGGCACTGCCGCGTCTGACGGAGGCGTTTTATCGGGTGGACAAGGCGCGCTCGCGGGAGCAAGGCGGTACAGGCTTGGGACTGGCGCTGTGCCGGGAGATCGTGGAGCTGCACCACGGAACCATCCGCTTTTCAAACCGGGAGGGGCCGGGCGCTTGTGTTACTGTGGAGTTGAGAGGAGGGAGCCCATGCGCGGGGCAAGAGACATCCTGTTGATCCTGCTGACCGCTGCTTGTGTCGCGTCCGGCGCGTTTTTGCCCCAGGGAGCGGCTGTCCTTCAGGACCAGCGGCTGGAGCGGGGCAGCGAGACGCGGCAGCTTGACGCCGTCCAGCTGCTGATCCGGCAGGAGCTGAGCACGACTCAGATGCTGACGCTTCTGAGCGGTCCATACACCAGAGTGGCCTGGGACTCCGGTACCAGCTTGACAGAACAGGAGGCCAAGGCGCTCATGTTTGGGCTTCTGGAGGATATGGTGCTCAATGGGCTGCTCCCGGAAAGCGCGGACCCTTCCTTTGGGGCGGACAACTGGGATCCCGCGCAGTGGGAGGTCGATACCGACACGTTCCTTATGATCTCTCAGGGGGACAGTCAGATGGCGCTCCTGCTCTGGGAGTGTGTCTGGGAAGCTCCCGGAGACGCCGTCTATGATGTGTGGATCGACGACGCTACGGGAATGCTGTGCGGTATCAGCAGAGTCACGCGGAACGACAGCGCGCCTGTCCCCGCTGCCGAGCCGCGGGACACACTGGCGCTGTGGACGGAATTCTTGTTCAACGCCTGTGGACTCAGGACGTTGGAGGCGGAGGTGAGCGATTGGGACCAGGGTCGGAGCACGGTTGCCCTGACGCTCTCCTCCGCAAATAACACGCGGGATATCTGCACGGTGACTCTGACGATCGAGGGCGCGGATTTTTCTTTTGTACTTTGATCCCGTTTTGACGCGGAAGCGAAGCCGTTTGAACGGACCGCCTTTCTATGATGAACATAGAAAGGTGGTCTTTTTATGGGAAAAAGGATCAGTACCCATAGCAAAAGAGATGTTTTCGGCAAGTGGTTCTGGACATTAGGAGTGGCTGCGGCGCTTACTTTTTGCTCTGGCTGCGGAGCGTCTTTCACGCTCGATGACAACAGCGAGCCGTCCGCTTCTCCGGGACCCGGCGATACCGCGTCTGTGAATATTGATACGGAGCCGCGGCCTGACTCAAAGGAAGAGCCGGGCGAGCTTTCCTCAGACGACGCGTGGAGCCTGATCTTAGTGAATCCCTGGAACCCGATCCCGGAGGACTATTCTGTTCCCCTGATCCAATTGAGAAATGGTCAGGCGGTCCACGAGCGATGCTACCCGGATCTGCAGGATATGATGGACGCTTGCCGGGCAGACGGCTTGTCGCCGCTCATCTGCTCCTCGTATCGCACGCGGGAGTTCCAGGAGACCCTATACAACAATAACGTCGAACAGCTGATGGCGCGGGGCTGCACCCGGGCGGAAGCTGAAGCGGAGACGAAGCGCGTGATCGCGATACCGGGGACCAGCGAACATCAATTAGGGCTTGCCGTGGATATCGTCGATCTTGATTATCAGCTTTTAGACCGGGCGCAGGAGGAGACCGACGTGCAGAAGTGGCTGATGGAGCACTGCTGGGAATATGGATTTATTCTACGGTATCCCGAAGGCAAAAGTGAGATCACCGGGATCAGCTATGAACCGTGGCATTACCGCTATGTTGGAAAGGAAGCGGCGAAGGAGATCGCGGAGGCGGGGATCTGCCTGGAGGAATACATAGCGGCTCGATAAAGAAAAAAGACACAGACCGAAAGCTCTGCCGCGGAGCAGGCCCGAAAAATCGATGAGGGGGCGGTCCCAAAGGACCGCCCCCTCATCGGTTTTCGGGCCGGACATTTTATACTGATTACACTGACCTATTCCCCTTCGTCCTCCTCCCGCGCCGTGACCCGGAGGCTCAGCTCCTGCAGTTGGGCGTCGGTGACAAAGCCGGGGGCGCCCATCATCACATCCTGGGCGTTTTTGTTCATGGGGAAGGGGATGATCTCCCGGATGGAATCCTCGCCGGCCAGCAGCATGACCATGCGGTCCACGCCGGGGGCGATGCCGGCGTGGGGGGGCGCGCCGTAGGTGAAGGCGTTGTACATGGCGGGGAATTTGGATTTCACGTCGTCCTCGCCCAGCCGCACCAGCTTGAACGCCTCCAGCATGATCTCCGGGTCGTGGTTCCGCACCGCGCCGGAGGACAGCTCCACGCCGTTGCACACCAGATCGTACTGATAGGCGGTGATGGTCAGAGGGTCCACCGCCCCGTCCGCGGCCCGCTTAAGGACCTCCAGCCCGCCGTTGGGCATGGAGAAGGGGTTATGGCAGAACTCCAGCTCACCGGACTCCTCCCCGATCTCATACATGGGGAAATCCACGATCCAGCAGAACTCATACCGCTCCTTGTCCATATGGTTGGGGCACAAGGCGCCCAATTTATTCCGCAGCACGCCGGCGGTCTTCTGGGCGGTGAGCCGGTCGCCGCAGGTGAGGCCCACAAAGGTGTTTGGCTTCAGGCCCAGCCGCTGGATGGCGTCCGCCTTCTTGTCCGGCGCCTGGAGGAACTTGGAGACGCCGCCCACCAGCTCGCCGTTCTCGTCCATGCGGAACCAGTAGGGCTTGCAGCCCGACTGGACCTCCACCTCGGCGCACAGCCCGTCGATCTGCTTCCGGGTGCCGGTAAAATCGGACGCCACCACGGCCTTGACGACCCCCTCCTGGAAGGCCGGAAAGCCGCAGTCGTTCATCAGATTGGTGGCGTCCTGCACCGTCAGGTCGATGCGCAGATCCGGCTTGTCGGTGCCGTACACCTCCATGGCCTCCCGATAGGGGATGCGGCGGAAGGGCGCCTGGGACGCGATGTTATAGGTGCCGTATTTGGCGAAGATGGGGGGCAGCACCCGCTCCAGCACGGAGAACACGTCCTCCTGGTCGGCGAAGGCCATCTCCATGTCCAGCTGGTAGAAC
>CAZUWQ010000004.1:0-19784 GCA_964624195.1 uncultured Oscillospiraceae bacterium
TGTCAGCACCCGCTGCTGGGAGGGGGACAGGGGGTTGTCAAAGATGACCATGTTCGCCCCCAGGCTGCCCACCAGCTCCTTCACCTCCGCCGCCTTGCCCTCTCCGATAAACGTGCGGGGGTCTGGGGCGGCCTTGTTTTGCAGCACCGTGCCCAGGCGTTGGCCCCCCGCCGTCTCCAGCAGGGCGGCCAGCTCCTCCAGGCTCTCGTCGGTGGCGTTTTCCTCCTGACTCAGGCCGGGGGCGTTCAGGCCCACCAGGATGGCGCGGTCGATCGTTGTCTTCTGCTCGTCAAACATAGGTCCTCCATTCTAAACGTCCCGTCTGTCACACCTTCCGCAGGGCCTCCACCACCTCGCCCCAGTACATGGTGTGATAGTCGTTGTCATACCACTTTTCCTTCACGTCCTCCGGCATCAGGGCCGGGTCCATGGGGACGGCCATGCGCTTGCGGCACACCAGCACCAGCTCCGCCTGCTCAAAGTAGGGCGCGCCGCACCCGGCCTCCGCCACGGTGAAGCCGCACTCCTTGACCTTGTCCACGTCCCGGCCGCTTTTGGTCCCGCACAGGGACAGCTCCTTGCGGTACCGCTCCGGGAAAAAGGACAGGGTGAAATACTCCTGCCCGTCCACAAATTCCTTGGTATACCGCTGGGGCCGGATATAGATGGTGGCCATGGGCACGCCCCACAGCACCCCCAGGGCGCCCCAGGACGCGGTCATGGTGTTGCACCGCTCCTTGGTGCCGGCGGTGATGAGCATCCACTGGTCTCCGATGGCGGAAAAGACGTTCTGATCCAGCGTCTTGGGGTCAACTTTTTTGAACATGGCGGTACCTCCCAAAATGTAGTCCTGACAATAGTATATGCCTGAAACGCGCAAAAGCCCACCTCTTTCGAGATGGGCTTTTGGAGCGAAGCATCAAAATCACTGCAAGCCGAACTTCTTGTTGAAGCGGCTGACACGTCCGCCGGTGTCCACCATCTTCTGCTTGCCGGTGTAAAAGGGGTGGCACTTGGAGCAGACCTCCACCTTGATGTCCTTCTTGGTCGAGCCTGTCTCGATCACGTTGCCGCAGGCGCACGTAATGGTGGTCTGCTGATAGTTGGGATGGATGCCTTCCTTCATGGAATTCACCTCTTTCACTCGATATTAAGTCCAGACGCGCAAGGGCGCCCTGTAAACGCAAAACGTATCTTATCATGAAGCGGGCTAAAATGCAATAGTTTTTTTCAAATTTGTCCCTGTTCCTCCCACGGAAGGACGATTTCCCGGCCCAGGGCGAAAAACCAGAGCGCCCGGCGGCGGACGGGGAGGGACAGCAGCTCGGACAGGGCGCGGGTATAGGCGTCCAGCTGGGGGCGGTAGTGCTCCGCCCGGCGGGACACCGTGGACTCGTCCACCCGGTCGGTCTTGAAGTCCACCACCGTCACCGTGCCGTCCGCCTCCCGGAACCAGCAGTCCACCACGCCCTGGAGCAGCACCTGTTCCTCCGGCTCCGCCTCGGGATAGTAGTCGGCGGCCGGGGCCAGCATGGAGAATTTGAACTCCCGCTCCACTCTGGGGGCGGCCAGCAGGCGGCGGCCCAGGTCGGAGTGGAAGAAGGCCAGGATATCCGCCGGGTCCACCGCCTCCCCCTGCTGCGGGGTGAGATACTGCCCGGCCACCAGCCGGGCCAGCTCGTCCCGCACCTGGCCCTCGTCCGCCGTCCGGCGGTAGTCCAGGTACTGCATCGCCATATGCAGGGCGGTGCCCCGCTGGGCCGGCGTCAGGGGGCGCTGCCCCTCAAACACCGGGCGGCGCAGGGTCACGTCCGGCGCCGCCGGGCGCAGCTCCACCCCCTCCTCCGCCGCCTCCCGGTCCTTCTCCCGGCCCTTGAGCTGAGTGGCGGTGAGCTTGGAGGGGACGTCCACGCCGCCCATATGGGGATACCGCCAGGCCAGCCGCTCCGCCAGGTCCTCCGGAACGGGCCGCGTCTCTCTCACATCCGCCCCCGCCCGCTCCGCCGCGGGGGGACGCTCATAGTCCGTCCCCGGCACCAGCCGGATGTCCCAGGCCGGGCCCTGCTCCGCCGGCAATGCAGGCCGGGGGCAGTCCAGCTCCGCCCACAGCGCGCCGCTGTCCCCCCTGCACAGGGCGGGCGTCAGCACCCACTCCGCCATGGAGCGGGCGTCCGCCGCCTGCCGGGGCGGCACGGGGCATTGCGCTTGCTGGGCCAGCCCCGCCAGGCGCACCGCCTGCCCGTTGACGGCGGAAAACAGGATCAGCTTGTGCTCCGCCCGGGTCATCGCCACATACAGCAGCCGCATCTCCTCCGCCCGCAGCTCCCGCCGCAGCCGCAGCGCCACGCCGTCCCGGGCGATGGTGGTATAGCGCACCATCCTCGTCCGGTCCACCCGCTTGGGCCCCAGCCCCAGCTCCGGATGGAACAGGATGGGCCGCGCCATATCCGTCTCGTTGAACTGCCGCTCCAGGCCGCACAGCAGCACCACCGGGAACTCCAGCCCCTTGGAGCGGTGGATGGACAGCAGGCGCACGCCCCCCGCCGCCGTCCCCGCCACCGGGACGGGTACGCCGTTCTCCGCCATGCGGGTCAGGTGGAGCAGGAAGGCCATCAGGCCCCGGTGCCCGTCCCGCTCGAAGCGGCAGGCCTCGTCGTACAGCGCCATCAGGTTGGCCCGCCGCCGCTCCCCCGCCTCCATGCCGGCAAAGACAGCCGGCAGATCTGTGCGGTCATAGATGTACCACAGCAGACGGTGGCTGCTCTCCTCCGCCGCCAGCGCCCGCAGCTCGTCCAGCAGGGCCAGGAAGTCCACGCAGTCCCCCTCGCCCCGCTCCGCCCCGGCCCGCAGCGCGTCGTATACCGAGCCCTCCGCCCCGGCCCGAAGCTGGGCCAGACGGTCCGGGCTGAACCGGAACACCGGCGAGCGCAGCGCCGCCAGCAGGGGCACGTCCTGCCGGGGGTCGTCCACGATCTGCAGCAGGGCGATGGCCACCGAGATCTCCGTGGTGCCGAAAAACTCCCGGCCCCCATCGGCGGTCCAGGGGATGGACAGCTCGTCCAGAGCCGCCGCGTAGTGCCGCAGCACCGGGCCGGGGGAGCGCAGCAGGATGACGACGTCCTCCGGCCGCGCCGGGCGGCCGCCCACGTCCAGCCCCTCGTCCAGCAGGTCCCGCACGCGGCGGGCCGCGGCCCTGGCCTCCACCAGGTCCTTGTCCGTCTTGCCCCGCTCCCCGTCGTCGGTCAGGTCCGCCACATCCACGCACCACAGCTCCAGTGAATACCGGGGGTCCGGGGCCAGGTCCCGCCGCCCCACCCGCAGGGCCTCCGCGTCGGTGTAATCCAGCTCCCCCGCCTGACGGGACATCACATTTTTGAATATAAAATTGGTCCCCTCCAGCACCTCTGGGCGGGATCGGAAGTTGTGGGACAGCAGCAGCTTCCGCCCCTCGCCCGGCTCCGCCTCCGCCGCCGGGGGCCAGCGGTCATATCTGTCCAGAAAGATGGTGGGGTCGGCCAGGCGGAAACGGTAGATGGACTGCTTCACGTCGCCCACCAAAAACAGGTTCCGCCCGTTGGACAGGGCGTTGAAGATCAGGTTCTGCACCGCGTTGGTATCCTGGTACTCGTCCACCATGATCTCCACATACCGGCTGCCCCAGCTCCGGGCCAGCTCGGTGGGGGCGCCGTCCTCCCCCGCCAGCAGGCGGGCGGCCAGATGCTCCCCGTCGGAGAAGTCGATGAGCCGGCGGCGGGCCTTCCGCCTGCCAAAGGCTGTCTGGAACTGGGCGGTCACCTCCAGCAGGGCGGTCATGGCCGGGGCCACGGCCCGCAGATCATCCATGGCCTCGTCCCCGGTGACGGAAAACCGCTCCGCCAGCTTCGCCATCTGCCCCTTGCACAGCTCCCGCAGCCCCCGCGCCCGCTCCTTCAGCTCCCGGTCGCACTCCCCCCGCTTGCCCCCCAGACGGGGAAACTCCACGGGAAGGCGGGCCGCCGCCGCGTCCCAGCCCTGCTCCATGGCCGCGCTCAGGCCGGCCAGCTGGCCGATGGTGACGTCCAGGGATGGGCCGTAGTTCCGCTCCAGCAGATCGTCCCCCGCCACCTCCGCCCGCAGGGCGGTCAGGGCGGTCTTCCAATAGTCCGCCAGCTCCCGCCCGTCCGCCAGCAGCAGGCGGCCCCAGGGGGTGTCCTCCGGCCCCATGCCGTGGGGGAACACAAAGTCCCGCCGCCGGTCCAGCAGCCACCGGGCGGGGTCCGGCTGGGCCTGCACCCTCTGGTACATATCCAGCACCACGTCCTCCAGCCGCTGGTCGTCCCGGTCCCCCGCCAGCGCGTCCACCAGGGCGGCAAAGCCCCGGTCCTCGCTGATATGGGCGTAGCGCTCCTCCAGCACCTCCTCCAGCGCCTGGGCGCGGAGCTGGGCCGCCTCCGCCTCATCGCACAGGCGGAAATCCGGGTCCAGGTCCGCCATGTGCCCCCATTGGCGCAGAAGGTCCAGGCAGAAGGCGTCGATGGTGCAGATGGGCGCCTGATACACCAGCGTGGCGTTCCGCCGCAGGTGCCGGTCCTCCGGGTGGGCGGCCAGCCGCTGGTGGATGGCCGCGGCGATGCGGTCCCTCAGCTCGGCGGCGGCGGCGTTGGTAAAGGTGATGACCAGAAAACGGTCGATGTCCTCCCCCTGCTCCACATAGCCCATGAGACGTTCCACCAGCACCCGGGTCTTGCCCGACCCTGCGGCGGCGGATACCAGAAGATGCCCGCCCCGGTCGTCCACCACGGCCCGTTGTTCCGTTGTCAGCTCGATGGCCATGCCGCCCTCTCCTTCCCGTACCGCTCTGTTCCTCCGGCTAATGCCGGTCCCCATTCCGGTCTTGCTGATCCAGCCACGCCCAGAACTCCTTGCCGTCGACCTTCCGGCGGTATCGCTTCCGGTCGCCCAGGCATTCCTCAAAGTGGCAGGCGTCCCTGAAGTCGCACCAGCGGCAGGCGTTGGTATTCCCGTCCCGCCAGAAGGGGTCGGCGTCGATGTCCCCCGCCGCCAGCTGGCCCGCCGTGCGGCGCAGGGTCCCGGTCACATGATCGCCCAGCCGCTCCAGCTGCTCCGCCGTCACCAGGGCGTCCCCCCTGTCCGGCACGAACCGCCGCCCCGTCTCCGCCCGCTCCATGGCGGACAGCACCTCCGCGTCGTCCAGCACCAGACCGCTGCGGCGCAGCTCCTTGTCCCGGGCGGCCCGGATCTCCTCCTCGCTCATGTCCCGCGTCCCGTCTATCAGCGGACTCCGGGCGGGGATGTACAGGACCCCGGCGGGGACCACCGGCTCCGGGCCGAACCGCTCGCCGGACTGGCTGAGGGCGAACAGGTACAGCAGCATCTGCATCCCCCGGCCGTCCTCCAGGTCGGTGAAGTCCAGGCTCTTTTTCCCCGTCTTATAGTCCACCACCCGCAGGTAGCGCTTCCCGTCGTGGAGCCACTCGTCCACACGGTCCACAAAGCCGGACAGCCGCAGGGTGACGCCGTTGTCCACCTCCACCGGGGGCAGCTCCTGTCCCTGACCGAAGCCCAGCTCGAACCGGGTGGGGGTGAAGTCGGAGGCGGCCAACTCGGCCACCACGCTGTCCGTCACCGCCAGGGCGGACTGCTTCATCCGGTCGAACACGCAGCGGAACCGGGCGGTCTCCCCCTCCAGCCCCGCCAGGGCCTCCGCCTCATAGCGGTCGGCGGCCTCCCGTGCCAGGCGGCGGCGCGGCTCGTCCTCCGCCGCCAGCCGAGCCACTCCGCCGTACTCCTCCGCCCGACCCAGCACGTCCTCCAGCACCGCGTGGACAAAGGTGCCGTAGTCCGAGGGGCGGAATTTCGCCTGCCGCCGGGGTTTGGCCCCCAGACCGAAGCGCAGAAAGTGGCTGAAATGGCAGGAGTTGTAAAGGTCCAGCCGGGTGGCCGACATGGGCACCGCCCGGCCGAACAGCGCCCGCACCCCCGCCGGGGACAGGCGGCCCCGCCGCCAGTTCCCGGCCTGGGCCAGCCGCTCCAGCCGGGGCGCCAGCTCGGGCACAGCGGCCAGAGCCTCCGCCACCCGGCGGTCTCCCGCCGCCAGCTCCAGGGCGGGCAGGGGCGCCGCCAGGCGGCATTGGTCCCCGTCCGCCCACTCCTCCCGCCCCTCCGGGAACAGGGCGGCCAGCCGCTCCCACAAAAAGCAGGGCGTCCGGTCCTGCCCCGCCCCGTCCACCCGGGCATAGCTGAGATAGAGCCGCTCCGAGGGCAGGGCGCAGGTCTCATAGGCGATGGTCAGCTCCCGGCGGAGCTTGTCCTCCTGCCGGGGCGCCAGCTCGATGTCCTTCAGGCCCAGGGCGTCCCGGTCCTGGTCGGAGAACAGGCCGGGGGCGGGGGCGCAGTTGGGAATGGCGGCGCTGTCCACGCCCAGGAAAAACAGCGCCTTGACCTCCTTATGGGCCAGCCGGGGGGCCTCCCCCACCGTCACCCGGTCCAGGGACACGGGGATGGCGCCCACGTCATATTGGGACAGGACCAGGGAGAACAGCCGGGAGAACTCGTCCAGCTCCAGCGCCGTATCCTCCAGCAGCAGGGCGCACTGCTCCAGCCCGCCCACCAAAATGTCCCACAGCTGCCGATACTGGGCGGCGTTGTTCAGGTCGCCCCGCTCCTCCAGGGCCGCCGCCCGCTGGGCCAGCCGCTCCCGCAGGCCGATGTCCTCCAGCAGGTCGTACAGCGCCAGCGCCCAGCCCCGGCCCGTCCTGTCCGCACAGCGGCGCAGGCGCTCCAGGGGTCCGATCACCCGGCGGCGCAGCCCGTCCAGCCGCTCCACCAGCGCCCGCTGCTCATCAGTAAAGGGCAGGCCGTACCCCTCCGGGTGCATATCCCAGGGCCTGGCCCGGGTCCACATACTCCCCCGGATGTCCCAGGTGACCACATAGTTTTCCAGCAGGTCCCGCTCCTCCAAGGTCAGCCCGGTCAGGTCGGTCTTCAGATAACGGAACAGCTCCTCGTAGGGGTAGTCCTCCGCCGCCGCGGCCAGGGCGGAGGTGACCAGCGCCAGCACCGGCTTTTGCAGCACATCGCTCATGGCGCTCCGGAACACAGGGATACCGTACCGGGCGAACACGCTGTCCACCAGCTCCCCGTAGCTGTCCAACTGCCGGGCGCACACCGCGATGTCCCGGCAGCGATAGCCCTCCTCCCGGAGCAGGCGCAGGATCTCCGCCGCCGCCCATTCCACCTCCAGCCGGGGGTCCCCGGCGGTGACGCGGGTGACGGCGCAGTCCCCCCGCCAGGGCGCCGGCATGGGGCCGAACAGGTTCCGCTCCAAAAAGGCCAGGGAGGGATGACCGGGGCGGGGCCGGTGCAGGGTCTCCTCCCGCACCTCCGCCCGGTCCTGCCGCGCCATGCGGATCAGCCGCAGCGCCGCCCGGCGGGCCGGCTCAAAGCTGCCGGAGGGGTCGCTGTCCCGGTCGCACACCAGGGCCACCGTCAGCCGCCCCTGATCCGCCAGCACCCGGAGCACCGCCTCCTCCTGGGGGGTGAAGTCGGTGAACCCGTGGACGCACACCTCGGCATCCTCGGCCCAGTCGCTCTCCGCCAGCTGCTCCGCCAGCCGGTCCAGCCGGCTCCGGGGGTCCGCCGCCGCCTGGGCGGTGAGGCTCTCGTAGGCGGCGTAGATGAGGCCGATGTCCCGCCACTTGTCCCCCTGCTGTCCCCCCAGCTCCTCGCCGGCCTGAATGAGCCGGTCCGGGGCCACCCGGTAGCCGCGGCACTCGTCCACCGTGGCCAGCAGGCCGGTGAGGAAGGCGGGCTTCCGGGAGGGGGAGCGATAGACCCGCAGGCTGTCCGCCGTCTGCCGCAGCGCGGCGTACATCAGCAGCATCCGCCCTCCGGCGTCCAGCATGGGGGCGGCGCCGCCCCCCGCCAGGTCGGTGAGCCGCCCCGCCAGCCGGGTAAAGGACAGCACCTCGCACCGGGCGGCGCCGTCGTTGCCCAGGACGCGGCACATGGCCCGCTCGCTCTCATGGGAGTACTGCTCCGGCACGATCAGCACCCGGCGGCTCCCCTGAGCCCGTCCCAGGCGCTCCATCAGTTCCCGCCGGGTGTCCTGCCCCGCCCTGGCGTACAGCACCGTCAGCATGGCACGCGCCCCTTTCTGTCTGTCTTTTTGACTTATTATAGCAAGATTTACGCTTGAGGGCAATGGGGGCAACGCACCAAAAATGCCCCAGCGGTCAGGACCGCTGGGGCAGGGTCTTTATTGCGGGTTCACCGTGTAGTTGGGGGCCTCCTTGGTGATGTAGATGTCGTGGGGATGGGACTCCCGGAGGCCGGCGGCGGTGATCTGGGTGAAGCGGGCTTTGGTCCGCAGCTCGTCGATGGTGGCGCAGCCGCAGTAGCCCATGCCGGCCCGCAGGCCGCCCATCATCTGATAGATGGTCTCGGACACCGGACCCTTGTAGGGCACGCGGCCCTCCACGCCCTCGGGCACCAGCTTCTTGTTGTCCTGCTGGAAATACCGGTCCTTGGAGCCGTTGGCCATGGCGCCCAGGGAGCCCATGCCGCGGTACACCTTGAACTGCCGGCCCTGGTACACCTCCGTCTCACCGGGGGACTCCTCGCAGCCTGCCAGCAGGGAGCCCAGCATGACCACATTCCCGCCGGCGGCGATGGCCTTGGCGATGTCGCCGGAGTATTTGATGCCGCCGTCAGCGATGATCGGCACGTCGTATTCGGCGGCCACCTGGGCCGCGTCAAAAACGGCGGTGATCTGGGGCACGCCGATGCCGGCCACCACGCGGGTGGTGCAGATGGAGCCGGGGCCGATGCCGATCTTCACGCAGTCCGCGCCGGCCTGGATCAGGGCGCGGGTGCCCTCGGCAGTAGCCACGTTGCCCGCCACCAGCTGCACGTCGGGATACAGGCTCTTGACCCGTGTGACGCAGTCCAGGATGTTGTGGGAGTGGCCGTGGGCGGAGTCCAGGCAGAGCACATCCACCCCCGCCTCCACCAGGGCGGCCACCCGGTCCAGGATGTCCGCGGTGACGCCGATGGCGGCGCCCACCAGCAGCCGGCCCTTTTCGTCACGGGCGGAGTTGGGGTACACCTGGGCCTTCTCGATGTCCTTGATGGTGATCAGGCCCTTCAGATGGAAGTCCTTGTCCACGATGGGCAGCTTCTCGATCTTGTGCCGGCGCAGGATCTCCTTGGCCTCCTGGAGAGTGGTGCCCTCCGGGGCGGTGACCAGGTTGTCCTTGGTCATCACATGGTCGATGAGCTGGGACATATCGGTCTCAAACTTCATGTCCCGGTTGGTGATGATGCCGATGAGCTTTCCGTTGTCGCAGATGGGAACGCCGGAGATGCGGTACTTGCTCATGAGAGCGTCCGCCTCCGCCAGGGTGTGGCCGGGACCCAGCCAGAAAGGGTTGGTGATGACGCCGTTTTCACTGCGCTTGACCATATCCACCTGCTCCGCCTGGGCGCCGATGGACATATTTTTATGGATGACGCCGATGCCGCCCTCCCGGGCCAGGGCGATGGCCATACGGTATTCGGTCACCGTGTCCATGGCCGCGCTCATCACCGGGATATTCAGGGTGATCTTCCGGGTGAGCCGGGTGTGCAGGTCGATGTCCGCCGGGAGCACATTGCTCTCCGCCGGGATCAGCAGCACATCGTCGAAGGTGAGACCGGTCTTGACAAATTTCTCGTTGTATGAAAACCGCGCCATACTTCCACTCCTTTGTCAACATTTTATCAAAGTTCCGCGCCCAATTTTATCTATTTTACGATTCCCCGGCCCCCCTGTCAAGGCCCACGGACCACGATGTCACTTTTCGGTACTTTTGCCCACGAAAAGCCCCGGATGAGCTGAGCCGGTGTGACACTTTTCGGGCTGTCCCGGAGCCCCGCCAGAAAGGCCAGCCACCCTGTCAGCTCGCCGGGGGTGAACCGGTCCCGCAGCGCGGCCATGTCCATGTCCGCGTCCCGCTTCGCCAGCCGCCGGCCCGTCCCGTCCACCAGCAGCGGCAGATGGAAAAATCGGGGCGGCGGGAAGCCCAGCGCCCGGTGGAGCCACGCCTGCCGGGGGGCGGAGGGCAGCAGGTCGCTGCCCCGGACCACATGGTTTACCCCCATGAGGGCGTCGTCCACCACCACCGCCAGCTGATAGGCCCACACCCCGTCGGACCGGCGGAGGATGAAGTCGCCGCAGTCCCGGTCCAGGATCTCGGTATAGGACCCCAGGTGGCCGTCCTCCACCGTCACCGCCTCGTGGGGCACCCGCACCCGCCACGCGGGCCGGCGGCCCGCCGCCTCCAGGACCGCCCGCTCCGCCGCCGTCAGGCGGGCGCAGCGCCCGTCATACACCACCGAGCCGTCCGCCCGGTGGGGGGCGGAGACCGCCAGCCGCTCCGCCCGGGAGCAGTAGCAGGGATAGGTCAGTCCCCGCGCCGTCAGCGCTTCAAAGGCCCGCTCATAATATTCGGACCGGCAGGACTGCATATAGTCCGGCGCCAGCCCGCCCTCGTCCCAGTCCAGCCCCAGCCAGTCCAGGTCGTCCATGATCTGCCGGGCGTGCTCTTTCGTACACCGGATGGGGTCCAGGTCCTCGATCCGCAGCACCATCACGCCCCCCTGAGCGCGCGCATCCAGCCAGGCCAGCAGCGCCGCCATCAGATTGCCCAGGTGCATCCGCCCGCTGGGCGTGGGCGCGAACCGTCCCCGCACCGACATATGGATCCCTCCCCCCGTTTTGGCCGAGTATGCCGCGGTCAGCCCAAAAATCGACCCACAGGGGCGGACGCCCCTGTGGGTCGACGTAAAGGTGTTCCCCTCCACCGGGCGCGGCGTTCCCGAGGCGCCCCGCGGAAGCGGAATATATGGCTCTATTTCTTGTGAAAGATCTTATAGATGTCGTCGTAGGGGTCGCTCTCCGGCTCCGCCGTCTCCACCTCGGGGATGGGGGTGGGGATGGTGACGCCGCCCACGCCCTCGGGCACGCAGTCCGGCTTGTCCTCCTTGCTCTCCTGATCCTTGACGGGGACGGGATTGCTCACGTCGCCGAAGCCGGTGGCGATAACGGTGACCCGCAGCTCGTCCTCCAGTGTCTCGTCGAAGGCGGTGCCCATCATGAACAAAGCGTCCGGGTCGGCCACCTCCCGCACCATGTCGGCGGCTACCTGCACCTCCTCCAGGCCCATATCCATGGGGCCGGTGATATTGACGATGATGCCCTTCGCGCCGGTGATGGCGGTCTCCAGCAGGGGGCTGTTGATGGCGATACGGGTGGCCTCCTCCGCCTTGTTCTTGCCGGCGGCCCGGCCCACGCCCATGTGGGCCAGCCCCGCGTCCTTCATGACGGCGGTGACGTCGGCAAAGTCCAGGTTGATAAGGCCGGTGGTGGTGATGAGGTCGGAGATGGACTGCACCGCCTGGCGCAGCACGTCGTCAGCGATGGCAAAGGCGTTGGCGAGAGTGATCTTCTCAT
The DNA here is from genome assembly GCA_964624195.1 of uncultured Oscillospiraceae bacterium. Classification (GTDB taxonomy): domain Bacteria; phylum Bacillota; class Clostridia; order Oscillospirales; family Oscillospiraceae; genus Enterenecus. Next base: position 11,492 of record CAZUWQ010000004.1, read on the forward strand.
CAGTGGCGTACTGGAGCCGGTCGTTGGGGATGACCACCAGGGCGTCCACCTTCTGCCGCAGTTCCTCGATGCCTTTCTCCGCCGCCCGCATCCGGCGGGCGGCCTCAAAGGCGAAGGGCTTGGTCACCACGCCCACAGTGAGGATGCCCCGCTCCTTGGCGATCTCCGCCACCACGGGGGCCGCGCCTGTGCCGGTGCCGCCGCCCATGCCGGCTGTGACGAACAGCATATCAGTGCCCTCCAGCAGCGCCGCGATCTGCTCCTTGCTCTCCTTGGCGGACTCCCGGCCGATCTCCGGATTGGCGCCGGCGCCCTTGCCGCCGGTGAGCTTCTCGCCGATGGCCAGCTTCTGCGTGGCCTGGGACGCGTTGAGGCACTGGCGGTCGGTGTTCACCGCAATGAACTCCACGCCCTGCATCCCCGACTTCACCATGCGGTTGACCACGTTGTTCCCGCCGCCGCCGATGCCGATCACCTTCAGAACATCGCCGCCCACGGTATTGGAATCCATCACAAACGCCATAAAGCAGACCTCCTGTGTAAAACGAAATCTCGGCAACAAGTAGTGATACCTGCACAAATTCAAAACTATATATTGTATTGTATCTTCTTTTGCCCTTATGGTCAATAGAGAATTTGCGTTTTTTGCGCAAATTTGGAAAGGACCCGCCCGGCGGCCTCAGTTGGGCCGGAAATAGGCCGCCCCGTCCTCCACCGTCAGGTCGAAGGTACCGGGGACGTCGGCCGGGAGCCGGTCGCTGTTCAGCGCCTCCAGCAGCAGCCGCAGCAGGCGGTCATAGTCGCTCCGCCGGGGCAGCTTCACCTCGTAGATGTCATAGCTCAGGGTGATAGAGGTGGCGGCGGTACAGTCGATGGCTGCGCAGTGGGCCAGCAGGTCGTCCTCCTCCAGTTGGGTCAACAGCGCCAGCACATAGGAGAGGGTGTTCTCCTTCTCCTCCGTTACCTGCAGCGAGCCCCCCGCGTAGGGGGCTATGGCCTCCAGCCCGGTGATAACGATCACCTGCTGCCCGGACGCCGGCTCCAGCAGCTTTCCCTGGGCGGAGATCAGCCACCGCCCCTCCGCGCTGTCCACCGACGCCGCCGCCACCCGCTCCCGCACCGTCAGCAGCACGCCGTCGGGCAGCAGCCGCTGGATGGACACCGACTCCACATAGGGCAGCTGGGTCCGGATGCGGCTGGCGATCCGGCTTTTGGGCAGAGTGATCAGATTGTCCCCCGTCTGGAGCCCGGAGGCCTCGATGACCTCCGCCGCCGTGTACCGGACGTTGCCCGTCACGGCGATCTCATTGATCCGGAAGAACACCACACAGGCCACGATCACAGCCGCCGCCACCGCGGCCACGGACAACAGGCGGTAGAGCCCGCTGAACCGCCCCCGCCGTCTGCGGCGGTGGTTGTGCCTGCGCTGCCGTGCCATGTGGTTTCACCTCCGTATCCTTTGTGAGCTTGCGGCAGGGCCCTCTCAGCTCCGGCGCTCGATCCCGGCGCCCAGCCGGCCCAGCATCAGCTCCAGCCGCTCATAGCCCCGGTCGATGTGGCGCAGGCCGGAGAGCACCGTGTCCCCCTCCGCCCCCACGGCGGCCACAGCCAGGGCGCCGCCGCCCCGCAGGTCCGCCGCCTCCACCCGGGCGCCGTGCAGCCGCTCCACCCCCCGCACCAGGGCCACCCGGCCCTCGGTGGTGATGTCCGCCCCCATGCGGACCAGCTCGGACACATGGCGGTAGCGGCTGTCAAACATATTCTCCACAAATAAGGTGCTCCCTTGAGAGGCGGCCAGCGCCGCCATCACCGGCGCCTGGGCGTCGGTGGGGAAGCCGGGATAGGGCGCCGTCCGGATGGTGGGCACCCCCCGCAGGGGGCGGGCCCGGTCCCGGCTCAGCTCCACGCTGTCCCCCCGGCTCACCACCCGGCACCCCGCCTGATGGAACACCGACAACACGGTGGCCAGATGCCGCCAGTCCACGCCGGACAGCCGCACCTGCCCGCCGGCGGCGGCAGCGGCGGACAGCAGCGTAGCGGCCACGATGCGGTCGCCCATCACGGTGAACCGTCCGCCGGACAGGGGGACGCCCCCCTCCACCGCCACCACTGAGCTGCCCGCTCCCCGCACCTTGGCTCCCAGGGCATTGAGGAAGCTCTGCAGGTCCACGATCTCCGGCTCCCGGGCGGCGTTGGTGATGGTGGTCACCGCGCCGCAGCCAACGGCGCACAGCATGGCGTTCTCCGTGGCGCCCACGCTGGGGATGGACAGTTGGATGTCCCCACCCTTGGGGCGGCCCTGGCAGTGGATGCCCGCCACGTCCTCCACCACCTCACAGCCCATGGCCCGGATAGCGGCCAGATGCAGGTCGATGGGCCGGGGGCCCAGCTCACAGCCGCCGGGGTAGGTCAAATGGGCCTCCCCCATGCGGGCCAGCAGCGGGCCCAAAAAGATGATGGACGAGCGCATGGAGCGCATCTGTTCCTCTGAAATGGCGCGGCCTGCCGCCGGCCCTGGGTCCACGGTGACGGCGTGCCCCTCCCGGACCACGGCGCAGCCCAGATGCCGCAAAATGCCCAGCGCGGCGTCCACATCGGTCAGGTCCGGGCAGTTGTCCACGGTCACCGGACCTCCGGCCAGCAGGCAGGCGGCCAGGATGGGCAGCACACTGTTTTTCGCCCCCTGGACGGTCAGCTCACCCGCCAGGGGCTCTCCCCCGTGGATGTATAAAACGCTCATGGCAAAGCCTCCCCATGGATGATGTCGATCCATCCTATGCGGGAGGGCCTTTGGAGGGCACCGGATCCCGGAGCGGCAGAGCCGCCCTTCTTACCTGAGAATGCCCATCAGCGCGTCATAAATATCCTCCGCCGCACGGGGGGCGGCCAATTCCTTCAGCGCACGGCCCATGGCGGCCCGCCGGCTGCCGTCCGCCAGCAGATCCAGCGCCGTCTGATACAGCTTTTCTCCGGTGCAGTCTTTTTCCTCCAATACCACGGCGCCGCCCCGGTCGGCCAGCACCCTGGCGTTTTTGAACTGGTGGTTGGCCGCCACAAAGGGGGACGGCACCAGGATAGCCGGCTTGCCCAGAGCGGTGAGCTCGCCCAGGGTGGACGCCCCCGCCCGGCAGATAGCCAGATCGGCGGCGGCCATGACCACCGGCATATTGTCGATGTAGGGCCGCACCTCGCTGTCGCTGACCGCCACGCCCCGGCGGGCCAGCTCGGCGGTCATGTCCTCATAGTCCCGGCCGGCGCTGTGGACGTAGTGGAACCGCCGGCCCTCCTGGGCCCACCGCTCGACCAGGTCCACCGTGTGGGCGCTCATGTGGCCCGCCCCCTGGGAGCCCCAGAAGGACACCACCAGCGGCTGGCTGTCCGACAGGCCCAGCTCCAGCCGCGCCGCCTCCCGGCTCAGGGTGAAGAACTCCCCCCGCACGGGGGTGCCGGTGACCTTGACCTGTTTGGCGTTCTGATAGTAGCTCTCCGCCTCCGGAAAGCCCACCATCACCAGATCCACCTTGTCCGCCAGCGCCCGGGTGGTCAGGCCGGGATAGGCGTTGGACTCGTGGATGGCGCAGGGAACGCCCATCCGGGCGGCCTCCCGCACCGCGGGAAAGGAGGCGTAGCCCCCCGTGCCCACCACCAGATCGGGCCTGAACTCTTTCAAAATGGCCGCCGCCTGGCGCCGGCCCACCGGCACCTTGAGGGCGCTGCCGATATTGTGCTTGAGGACCTTCCAGCTCCACGCCCGCTCGAAGGTGGACACCGCCACCGTGCGGATGGGATAGCCGGCCTGCTCTACCAGCCGCCGCTCCATTCCCCGCTCCGCGCCGATAAACAGGATCTCGCAGCCGGGGCGCCGCGCCTGAAAGACCTGGGCTACAGCCAGAGCGGGATTCACATGGCCCGCCGAGCCGCCGCAGGTGAATATGACCTTCATGCCGTCCCCCCTATTCCGCCTTCGGCGCCACGATCTGTCGGGACACGCTCAATATGATGCCCATGGCGGCCAGTTGGATCAGCAGCGCCGTGCCGCCGTAGCTGAAAAAGGGCAGCGAGATGCCCGTGGTGGGCAGGGCGCCGGTGACTACGCCGATGTTCAGCAGCACCTGCACCGCCACCAGGGTGGTCAGCCCCACCACCAGCAGGGTGCCGAACCGGTCCCTGGCGTGGAGGGCCAGCCAGAAGCCCCGGATGATGAGCAGGGCGAACAGGGCGATGATGATGCACGCGCCCACCAGCCCCAGCTCCTCGCAGATGATGCCGAAAATAAAGTCGTTGTGCTCCTCCGGCAGGAACATATATTTCTGCCGGCTGTTGCCCAGCCCCACCCCCAGCAGGCCGCCGGAGCCGATGGAGATCTGGGACTGCCATAACTGCCAGCCGTCCCCCTGCAGATCGCTCATGGGGTTCTGCCAGGCCTCGATGCGGGCGGTCATATACTCCGTCTGGGTGATGATGAACCACAGCGCGCCGCCCGCCAGCGCCCCGGCTCCGAAGAACCAATACAGCCGGATGCCGGAGGCGAACAGCACCGCCGCCGCCGACAGCAGGATCAGGATCATGCAGGACAGATGGGGCTGCTTATACAGCAAAAACAGAACGATGACCAGGATCAGCCCATAAGGGATCAGCTCCAGCAGGCCGATCTTATCCAAAAAGGCGCCCACACGGCCCACCAGAGACCGCCGGTTCCACTTTTTGGGCGGCCCCTTCAGCTGGTCGTTCCGCTTGGACAGGCGGGCCGCGAAAAACATAATGACGGCGATCTTCGCCAGCTCCGACGGCTGGAACCGGATGCCCAGCCACAGCCACCGCCGGGCGCCGCCGCCGCTCCGCCCCAGGGGGGAGAACACCAGCACCAGCAGCAGGATGGAGCCCGCCAGCGCCGGCACGGACAGCAGCCGCCACCGCTGATAATCGATCCTGGACACCACCAGCATGACCACCACCCCCGCCACGGCAAAGGCAAGCTGACGGATGAAGTAGTAGTAGGGGTTGCCCCCGGTGTCCGTCACCGTGGGGGTCAGGTTATAGTAGGCGGAGGCGTAGGAGGCGGACAGCAGCATAATGAGCCCCACAGTGGTCAGCAGCAGCACCAGCGCCAGAAAGGGCAGGTCGATGGGCCCCCGGGCCAGCTTCTGCTCTATGGTCAGATCACGCTTGGCTCTGCGCCGCATATCGCCTCACCTCCTTATGCCCAAAGCTATGCTCTCAAATACTGTATCGGTACATACACCCCGCGAAGGCCAGCAGACAGAACGCGATGGTGACGCCGGCGAAGGTGAGCACGATGCGCACCTCGCTCCAGCCGCCCAGCTCCAGGTGGTGGTGCAGCGGCGCCATGCGGAAGATGCGCTTGCCGTGGGTCAGCTTGAACCAGGTCACCTGTAAAATGTCGCTCACCGTCTCGGCGATGTAGATGATGCCCACCGGGATCAGCACCAGCGGCGCGTCCAGGGCAAAGGCCATACCGCACACCGCGCCCCCCAGAAACAGGGAACCGGTGTCTCCCATGAACACCTTGGCGGGGTAGAAGTTATAGATCAGAAAGCCCAGGATGCCGCCGGCCAGGGCGCCGGCAAAGACGCCCACCGGCCCCTTGTCCCACCACGCGGACAGCACGGCGAAGAACACCGCCACCGGCAGGGTCACCGACCCGGCCAGGCCGTCCAGCCCGTCGGTCAGGTTCACCGCGTTGACGCAGCCCACGATGACGAAGGCGGCGAAGATCAGATACACCGGCCAGGGCAGGATGAGATAGCTGTTGACAAAGGGGATGTACAGGTCCGGGGTCAGATGTCCGGTGAACCGGAGCAGCGCCAGAAAAGCGATGGCCGCCGCCAGCTGGAGCAGGAACTTCCACCCGGCGGTGAGGCCGGTGTTCTCATGCTTGCGCAGCTTGGCGTGATCGTCCACGAAGCCGATGGCACCGCAGACGATGGCGAACGCCAGCACGAACAGGGCGGCCCACTCCCCCGCCGCGAAGTCCCGCCAGCCGAAGATGACCACCGCCACCACACAGGCCGCGATGAACATGAATCCGCCCATGGTGGGGGTGCCCTCCTTGGCCCGGTGCCAGTTGGGGCCGATCTCCTTGATGGACTGCCCCGCCTTCATGGCCCGCAGGGCAGGGATCAGGAACCGTCCCACCACCGCCGAGATCACAAAGGCGGTCACGCCCGCCAACACCATTGTCATAACAACGACCTCCAAACTCTCTTTAGTGGGTCTATGGCGGAGGGCCCGCCGCGCCGTCATTGGCCGGCCAGCCGCTCCGCCGCCTCTTTCAGGGGAATGCCCAGCGCCAGCGCGCCCGCCAGGGCCGCCAGGGGATCATACAGCCGGGGCTGCTTCGTCCAGGGCACCCGCACCCGCAGCAGCTCCCGGTCGGTGAGGGCCTCAAACTCCACACGGTCCGCCAGCAGGCGCACGTTTTTCGCCGTCAGGTCCGCCTGGGGCCTGCCGTCAGAATAAGCATACACCCGCCGGCCGCCCGCGGCGGCCAGCCGGCGGCCCTCCGGGTCGTCCAGCCCCACCACCGTCACATCCGCACGGCGGGCCAGTCCGAACCGGACCGCCCCGCAGGGGGACAGGCTCTCCCGCCGGTCCCGGTCGAAGTTCTCCACCACCACTGCCCGGTAGCGGGGGCCGTCCGCCGGCTCCATGGCCGCCTGACAGGGGGTGAGCTCCACCACCGGGCCGCCGGTGATCCGCCGGAGCAGAGCGGCGGTGAGGGTCCCACCCCGGCCCACCACGGCCACCGGGCCCTCAGTCCTGGTTTTGATATGCATAGTCGATAACACTGCTGACAAAACGGACCTCCACGATCGTGCCGGGGGACACCATGGTCTCCGCGTCGATGGACTGACTGATGGCCTGCACCGACGGATCGCTCAGGTCCGCCACACCGGTGGCCCGCAGGAACAGGCCCATCCCCTCCAGCCGCTCCTTGGCCGCCGCCGGGGTCAGGCCGGTCAGGTCGGGCACCGCGATCTGCTCCGTGGGCGCGGCCTCGTCCAGATAGAGGATCACCGTGGAGCTGCCGGGGATGGACACACCGGCGGCGGGCACCTGGGCGGTGACCATGTTGCCGGTACCCACCGTGCGGCACCGGATGCCCCGGTCCGCCAGGGCGCCCTTGGCCACTGTCAGTTCATAGCCGGTGACCCGCGGCATGGTCACGTCCGCGCTGGCAAGCTCGTCGTCGTTATACTGCTTTTCCACGCCCATGTAATCCAGAATGTCCGCGATGAGCTGCCCCGCCATAGGGGCGGTGATGTTGCCGCCGCTGATATAGGTGCCGGACGGGGTATAGTTGGAGCCGGAGTAGGACCGCTGGGGGGTGTCGTAGGCCAGCAGCACCAGCACCCGGGGGTTATCCACCGGAGCGAAGCCCATGAAGGAACAGATCACGTCGTCGTTGTCCAGCTCATCCCGCTTTTCCGAGGTGCCCGTCTTGCCGCCGATACGGTAGCCGGACATATAGGCGTTGCGGCCGGAGCCGTTGACCACCACGCTCTCCAGAATGTCCCGGATCTTCTCCGAGGTGGTCTCGCTGATGACCTGCCGGGTCTCCTCCACCTCATGATAGTACACGGTGTTGCCGTCATCGTCGGTGGCCGACTGCAGCAGATAGGGGGTGAGCAGATGCCCCCCGTTGATGACGGACGCAAAGGCCCGGATCATCTGGATGGGAGTGACCTTGAAGGTCTGCCCGAAGGAGGCCACCGCCACCGCCGACGCGCCGTAGGGGCCCTTGAATTCGTCCTCCGACCAGAAGATGCTGTTCCCCTCGCCGTACAGGTCGATGCCGGTGTAGTCGAACAGCCCGTAGTCCTCAAAGTATTTCCACATGACTTCGGCGCCGAGCTTCTCGCCGATCTCCATCAGGGCCACATTGCAGGAATTCTCCACCGCCTCGGTGAGGGTCTGGTCCCCGTGCCCGGCAGCCTTCCAGCAGGAAACGGTCCACCCGCCCACCACCTTGGAGCCGCCGCAGTAGAAGTGGTCGTCCAGGGAGATCAGGCCCTCCTCCAGGGCCATGGCCACCACTAAGGGCTTGAACACGGAGCCGGGCTCGTAGGTGTCGGACAAAGCCCGGTTGCGCCACTGCTCGTTCCGGGCATCGGACACCGCTTCGGAATACTCCTCGCTGTCCTCTCCGAATTCCTCCGCGGTCTGGGCCAGGTCCTCCAGCAGGGTGTCGCTGAGGATCTGCGCGTAGTTGTTGGGGTCGAAGTCCGGCGTGCTGGCCATGGCAAGCACCGCCCCGGTGGTGGGGTCGATG
>CAZUWQ010000005.1:0-19170 GCA_964624195.1 uncultured Oscillospiraceae bacterium
CCCGACTTTTTTGCTCTTTATGCCCTCACGCCGGTCAGCGCGTGCAGCATTTCCAGACCGTACTCATCCAGCCCCTTGGTCATGGACAGGGCCTCGGTGATGTCATAGTCCACGATCCTGTCTCCCTGTATGGCGACCACGCGGCAGGTCTTCCCTTCCGCCAGCAGCCGGACGGCTTCATAGCCCATATAAGTAGCCAGCATACGGTCCCGGGAGGTGGGAGATCCACCCCGCTGTACATGGCCCAACACGGTGACCCTGGTGTCCAGCGCCAGAGTGTCCTTGATCTTCTGCGCTACGCCGTAGGCGCCATCAGGTACGCCCTCCGCAACGATCACCATGAAGTGGGTCCGCCCGCCCAGACGGGCCCGGCGGATGGGCTCTGCCACATCGTTCTCAAAGTCCACTGTTTGCTCCGGCACCAGCACGACGGTGGCTCCGCAGGCGATCCCCACCGAGACCGCCAAATGGCCGGCCCGATGCCCCATGACCTCCACCACGGAGCACCGCTCATGGGATTTCATGGTATCCCGCAGCCGGTCGATGCTCTCCAATGCGGTGTTGCAGGCGGTATCATAGCCAATGGTATAGGAGGAACTGGCGATATCGTTGTCAATGGTACCTGGAATGCCGATGACGGAGATCCCGTTTTGCGCCAGGGTCAGCAGCCCCTTAAAGGTGCCATCACCGCCAATGCCCACCAGAGCGTCCAGTCCCAGCATTTTGCAGGTGGCAAGCGCCTTGGCCCGTCCAGGTTCGCTCTTGAATTCCATGCTCCGCGCCGAATACAGCATGGTGCCGCCCCGGCGGGAGATATCGCTGACGCTTTCAAAGTCCAGTTTTACAATGTCCCCATTGATAAGGCCGTGATACCCTCTCCGGATCCCGATACATTCGATCCCCAAGTGCAGCGATGTGCGGACCACCGCGCGAATGGCGGCGTTCATGCCTGGGGCGTCGCCGCCGCTTGTAAAAACACCGATGCGACGCACAGCAGATTCCATAGTAAAACCCTCCTTACGCCCTATTACCCAAAAAAGCCTGTTAAACGCGGCTCACACCTTGAGCTCCGCGTTTTTCCTCTCCAGCGCGCTGTGGTAAGTCTTCAGTACAGGAGCGATGTACTCCCGGAGAAAATCGTCCACCTGCTCCGGGCAGCGCCCGATATATCTGGCCGGTTCCATATGGGCGGTCAACTCCTGCCGGCTCATACCGAACATGGAGTCCTGCGCGATCCGGTCCAGCAGGTCGTTCTCCAGCCCCCGGTCCTTCACGTTTTTACCGGCCTCCAGCGAGTGAATCCGGATGCGCTCATGGAGCTCCTGCCGGTTCCCGCCCCGCTTGACCGCGTCCATCATGATATTTTCGCTGGCCATAAAGGGCAGTTCCTCCAAGATGTGCTTCTCGATCACCTTCTCGTGGACCACCAGGCCGGCAGATACGTTCTCATAGATGTTCAGAATGGCGTCTACCGCCAAAAACGCTTCGGGAATAGAAATACGCTTGTTGGCGGAATCGTCCAGTGTGCGCTCAAACCACTGGGTCGCGGCGGTAATGGCCGGGTTGGCTGTGTCGGTCATCACATATCGGGCCAGGGCGCAGATGCGCTCACACCGCATGGGATTGCGCTTATAGGGCATGGCGGAGGAACCGATCTGTTTGCTCTCAAAGGGCTCCTCCACCTCCTTCAGATGGCACAGCAGACGGACGTCGGTGGCAAATTTGCTGGCGGATTGGGCGATGCCGGACAACGTGGACAACACCGCCGCGTCCACCTTCCGGGAATAGGTCTGCCCGGAGACGGGGACAGTAGTTTCAAAACCCATCTCCCTGGCGATCCGGCGATCCAGTTCCTTGCACTTCTCATGATCCCCCTCAAACAGCTCCAGAAAGGACGCCTGGGTGCCGGTGGTCCCCTTACAGCCCAGAAGACTCAAATGGTCGATGCGATAATTCACCTCGTCCAGGTCCATAAGCAGATCATTCATCCAAAGGGTGGCCCGTTTGCCCACAGTGACCAGCTGAGCTGCCTGAAAGTGTGTAAATCCAAGTGTAGGCAAGGACTTATACTTGTCAGCAAAATCAGACAAGCTTTTGAGTACCCGCACCAGCTTATCCCGGAGCAGGTACAACCCTTCCCGCATGATGATCACATCGGTGTTGTCCCCCACATAGCAGCTGGTGGCCCCCAGATGGATGATGGGCATGGCCTTGGGACAAACAGCCCCATAGGTGTGGATATGGGCCATGACGTCATGGCGCAGTTCCCGCTCTTTTTGAGCGGCCAGTTCATAGTCAATATCTGTGATATGGGCCTCCATCTCACTGATCTGTTCCTGGTCGATGGGCAGACCCAGTTCCATCTCCGCCCGCGCCAGAGCGATCCACAGCCTGCGCCAGGTGGAGAATTTTTTGTCCGGCGAGAAGATATACTGCATCTCGTCGCTGGCGTAGCGGGAGGACAGCGGGCTTTCATAGCTTGATTTATTCACAGGACAGACAGCTCCTTTTCCTGAATATGCCGCATTTTGCGATTCCCGGCAAGGGCCGGGAAAAGATGAAATAACGCACCGGAAGTATTATAGCATGGTTTCTCTGCGGGAACAAGCAGATCGTGAAAAAATTGATAAATCGTGCCGATAAAAAGCGCCTGGCATCCAGGAAATGGATACCAGGCGCTTTTTACAGCTTAAAATACCGGCGGTCTCAACCCTGCTCGCGCATCTTGGCGAAGCACTCGCTGCAATACACGGGGCGGTCGGACTTGGGCTCAAAGGGGACCCTGGCCTCGCCGCCGCAGGCGGCGCATACGGCAGTGAAATACTCCCGGGGACCGCGGGCCGCGGCCTTACGGGCATCACGGCAGGCTTTGCAGCGCTGCGGCTCATTCTGGAATCCGCGCTCGGCGTAGAACTCCTGCTCACCTGCGGTGAACACGAACTCCTGGCCACACTCTTTGCAAACTAAAGTCTTGTCTTCGTACATTGGAAATACCCTCTCTTTGATTGCCCAACCGGAAACGGATCTTCTTGCTGGGACTGTTTTATTTGCGTCAGCTTTCGCTGAAATCGCCGTAACGCTCCGTGACTTTGCGCCGGATCCGTTGGACCGCGTTGTCCACCGACTTTGCCGTCCGCCCGACCTGTGCGCCGATCTCACGGTAAGAATACCCCTGAAGATAGAAGGATAAGATCTGCCGCTCCAGTGGAGACAGGCAGCGATTGACCTCCGCCAGCCGCTCCCGCTCCTCCTCCCTGCTGATGAACAATTCCTCCGGGCTGTGTTCGCTTCCGGTGAGCATAGGGGGTTCAAAGGGGACGCTGTGATTGAGCGGGGCGTGCTTATCCCTGGCCGCCGCGGTGACCGCTGACCGGATCCGGTTACGGATACAGACCTCCGCAAAAGTGCGGAAGGAGGCGTCCCGCCCAGGGTCAAACTCTCGAATCGCTTTCAGAAGACCAAACATGGCCTCCTGGATCAGGTCTTCGCTGTCCCCGCCGACCAGAAAATAGGGACGGGCACAGGACCGGCCCAGACGCAGATACCGGGTGACCAGCGTCTCCTCCGCCACACGGTCCCCTTGAGCCGCGGCCGCGCACAGTGCCTCGTCGGAATATTCCGAAAGCTGATGAACTGTTAAATCCATACAATAACCTTGTCTAATACTTATCACAATTCCAATGAAATGTCAATATTTTTTATGCATTTTTTCGAGAATGACACTTAATTTTCTTTAGACTTTATCAAATTTGCCAAAATTTCGGCCACATCCTGCGCGGCCTGGTCGTCCCGGGCCTCCACCATGACCCGTATCAGAGCCTCTGTTCCAGAAGGACGGACCAGAACGCGGCCTTCGCCACCCAGCCTGCGCTCCTGCTCCGCTATTGCCTCCCTGAGCCATGAGGCGTCCATCACCCGCCGCTTGGCGTCGTTCCCGGAAACGGAGATGTTGATCAGCACCTGGGGATACCGCTTGCACACGCCGAACAGCTCGGACGCCTTTTTCCCGCTGCGGCTCAGAAGGTCTAATATCTGCAGCGCGGTCAACTCCCCGTCGCCGGTGGTAGCGTACTGAAGAAAGATCATGTGTCCGGACTGCTCACCGCCGATGCGGTAGCCTTTTTCCAGCATCCGATCCAGTACGTTGCGGTCCCCCACGCTGGTGCATTCCAACTGAAGCCCATGCTCCCGGACAAAGTTGTGCAGGCCGATGTTGCTCATGACTGTGGCTACAATGGTGTTCCCCGGCAGGGCATTTTGGGACTTCAGATCCATTCCGCAGACGGCCATGATCTGGTCGCCGTCGATCAGCGTCCCCTGTTCGTCTACCGCCAGACACCGGTCGGCGTCGCCGTCAAAGGCGATGCCCAGGTCATATCCGCCGGCCTTCACCATGGCGGACAACCCGTCAATATGGGTGGAGCCGCACTTTTGATTGATGTTGATCCCATCCGGATCGGCGTTGATGACGTCGGCGCGCAGCTTGGCAAAGCGGGTAAAGAGACGGGCGGCAGTGGCAGAGGCCGCGCCGTTGGCGCAGTCTACCAAAATGCGCAGGCCGCTCAAGTCAGAATGGATGGTGCTTTCCAGGTGGTCGATGTAATCCTCCGACGCCTTGGGCGCCACATAGCGCACCCGGCCGATCTCCCCGCGGGTCTTGCGGGATACATCATTGTATCCCGAGAGAACGATGTCCTCGATCTTTTCTTCCAGCGCGTCGGACAGCTTGAAGCCCTGCCCGTTGAATATCTTGATCCCGTTGTGCTCAAATGGGTTGTGGGAGGCGGAGATCACGATGCCCGCGTCTGCCCCTTCATCCACGGTCACCCAGGCCACGCCGGGCGTGGGAAGTGTGCCCAGATCCAATACGTCCGCTCCGGCGGTGCACAATCCCGCGATCAGCGAGCCCTTCAGCAGGTCGCCGGAGATGCGTGTATCTTTGCCGATGGTGACCAGAGGCCTCTCCCCTGTCGGCTTTTCCCCGGCCAGCACCGCCGCGGCCGCCAAACCCACTTTATAGGCCAGGTCCGCGTCCAGCCCCGCGTTGACCACGCCCCGGATGCCGTCTGTGCCGAATAATTTGCCCATCCTATACACCTCGTTTTGTCATAGATTCCTCAAAAGCTCAACTGCTCCATTGGGCTGCCTCCGGGAATGGGGATACCCAGGTGCTCGTAGGCCTTGGCGGTGACGCACCGCCCCCGGGGCGTCCGGGTCAGAAATCCCAACTGCATCAGATAGGGCTCATAGACGTCCTCCAGCGTGACGGCCTCTTCGTTGATGGTGGCCGCCAGGGTCTCCAGTCCCACCGGCCCGCCGCCGTAGTTGGTGATGATGCTGGACAGCATACGGCGGTCGATATTGTCCAGTCCCAGCCGGTCGATCTCCAGAGCCAGCAGGGCCCGATCCGCCACATCCCTGGTGATGACGCCGCCGGCAGTGACCTGGGCAAAGTCCCGCACCCGGCGGAGCATCCGGTTGGCGATCCGGGGGGTGCCCCGGCTGCGCCGGGCGATCTCCAGCGCGCCGGCCTGTTCAATGGGAACATCCAGGATACCGGCGGACCGGGTGATGATCATGGCCAACTCCTCCGGCGTATACAACTCCAGCCGCAGTGTGACGCCGAAGCGGTCCCGCAGCGGCGCGGACAACTGTCCCGCCCGAGTGGTGGCGCCGATCAGGGTGAATTTGGGCAGATCCAGCCGGATGGAGTTGGCCGAGGGGCCTTTGCCCACGATGATGTCAATGGCGTAGTCCTCCATGGCGGGATACAGGATCTCCTCCACCGACCGGTTCAAACGGTGGATCTCATCTACAAACAGGATATCGTTTTCCTGAAGATTGGTGAGCAGCGCGGCCAGGTCCCCCGGTTTTTCGATGGCAGGGCCTGATGTGATACGGATGTTGACCCCCATCTCGTTGGCGATGATGCCGGACAGAGTGGTCTTGCCCAATCCGGGCGGGCCGTGAAGCAGAACATGATCCAGCGGCTCGCCCCGCATCCTGGCGGCCTCGATAAAGACCGACAGGTTGCCCTTTGCCTTCTCCTGACCGATGTATTCCGACAGCGTCTTCGGACGCAGGGAGTACTCGTTTTCATCCGCCGCAGTGAGAGATGTGGTGACCAGCGGCTCCTGGGTCTCGAAGCCGGTCTCGGAAAAATCAATGCCCACCTGTTCTCACCCCCCTTGTCATTTCACCATCTTTTTCAGCGCCTGCCGAATGATATCCTCCAGCGACAGCGCCTCCAGGTCCAGCCCCTTCAATGCCGCTGTGATCTCAGGCTGGGAATAACCCAGGACCGCCAGCGCGGCGGAGGCTTCGCTGGTCTTGTTCTCCGGGATCACCGTGATGCCGCCGGCAAAGGCCTCGCCGCCGGAGGTCAGCTGACCCTTTGCCAACTTATCTTTCAGCTCCAGGATGATCCTCTGGGCGATCTTCTTGCCGATCCCCGGCGCCGAGGTCAGAGCCTTCTCGTTTTCCGAAACGATGGCCAGCGCCAGCCCCTCCGGGGTGTTGGAGGACAGGATAGCCAGCGCGGCCTTTGGCCCTACGCCGGATACGCTGATGAGCATCTGGAAGCAGGCCAGTTCACTCTCGCTGGCGAAGCCGTACAGCTCAAATATCTCCTCCCGCACATGGAGGTAGGTATACAGCTTGGCGGGTTTGCCCACGGCGATGGAGGCAATGGTGTGATCAGTGGTGCGGCAGGCATAGCCCACCCCACCGCAGTCGATGACCGCCAGATAGGGCGCCACATGGGCGACGGTGCCCTGCACATAGTAAAACATATCTAAGACCTCCGAAACAGTTTTAACGGGTGAGCAGCGAGGTGGCGGAGCGGGCGTGGCACAGGGCAATAGCCACAGCGTCCGCGGCGTCATCCGGCTTGGGCACGGCGGACAGATTCAACAGGCGGCGGGTCATATCCATCACCTGCCGCTTTTCCGCCTTTCCGTAGCCCACCACGGCCTGCTTCACCTGGGAGGGGTTGTATTCATAGATAGGCAGGCCCATCTTTTCCGCTGTCATCAGGATGACCCCCCTGGCCTGAGCCACGCCGATGCCGGTGGTCACATTATTGTTGAAAAACAGTTCCTCAATGGCCATGGCGTCCGGCTTGTATTTTTGAATCAGCGTCTCCAGATCGGTACCGATCTGCCACAGGCGGGCGGAGAGCCGCACTCCGGCCGGGGTATTGATAGCGCCGCAGGCCACCAGCCGCTGCCGACTGCCAATCCCCTCCACCAGTCCAAAGCCCACGATCGCGTAGCCGGGATCGATCCCCAAAATGAGCATAAGCCCCCTCCTTCTACCATCGAACTATCGTATCATATTTTGGCGGCAAAGGCAAGCAAAAACGGCAGCCACACCTTATAAAAAGGTACGGTCTGCCGTTCTATGCTCTGGGATGGGCCTTGGTGTAAACGTCCCTCAGTTTTTGGTTGACGACCTGAGCGTAGATCTGGGTGGACGAGATATCCGCGTGGCCCAGCATCTCCTGGATGGATTTCAAATCAGCGCCGTTTTCCAGCAGGTGGGCCGCGAAGGAGTGGCGGAGCGTATGGGGGGTGATGTCTTTTTTGATGCCCGCCGTCTCCTGATAGTGCTTGACGATCTTCCAAAAGCCCTGCCGGCTCATCCGCTCTCCACTCATATTGACAAACAGAGCGGTCTCCTCCGCGTCCACCAGAAGCTGGGGCCTGACCTCGTTTATGTATGCGGTCAGCGCCTTTACCGCCGCCCGGTACAGCGGAACGATCCGCTCCTTGTTCCGGCCCGCGCAGCGGACGAAGCCCACCGACACATTCACATCCTGAACATTCAGTGAAATCAGCTCGGACACCCGGATGCCCGTGGCGTACAGTACCTCAAGCATGGCCTTATCCCGACAGCCCTTGGCCTCCGCCGGATCCGGCTGGTCCAGAAACAGGTCTACTTCCTCGTTGCTCAAAATGGCGGGCAGCTTTCGCTCGATTTTTGTGGGAGTAAAGCCCTTGGCCGGATTGAGCGGCACGCTGTGAATGGTCATCATATAGCTGTAAAAGGATTTTAAGGACGCCACGGAGCGCACGATAGTGGAATCCGATTTTCCTTTTTTCCCCATATACTGTGTATATCGCTTGATATCCGTCTGGGATACCTGGGTCAAAGAAAGGTCCTCCTGCTCCAGCCAATCCGCGAACTGGCGCACATCGCGGATGTAGGAGCTGAGCGTATTGCTGGCCGCCTTCTTCTCCCGGCTCAGCCACTCCTCGTACCCGGTCAGATAGTCCATACGCTCACCTCCATCCTCTCTCTGTGGCGCCATTTCCGTCAGGGACGGCGCGGCTGAAACAGCCGGCAAAAGCCGCGACGCGGCCGCTAAACCCCAAAGACTTTGGCGCATACCACTGCCAGCAGAGCGGGCATCGCCGTCCGCTGAAGCGCCGCCGCCAAAACGCTGATACCGATGCAGGGCGCCAGCGCCGCCAGCCTCTGCCTGATCCGGGCCGGTGTCTCATCAGCGTTGGGGAGACGCCGCGCCGCCGTGCCGAAGGCGTCGCATCCCACCACGAACAGCACCGGCAGCATCAGCAGGGCACTGACGCCAAAAACGGCCAGCGCCAACGCCATTCCCCGCTCTCCAAACAGGCGGGCAAAGGTAGTGATGGCATAGGACAGCAAAAACCCCCGGATCAGCAGCAGTGCGGGGATCCCCACCACGCCCAGTACGGTGCAGCCCAGCAGAAACGCGGCCAACGGCCAACGGATCAGGTCCCAGATCACCGACCAGAGCGACAGGCCGGACACATCCCCGCCGATCACGGCTCGGAAATAGGCGCTCAGATATTCGGACAGGTCACTGCCCTCTTTTCTGAGAGCGGAGAGCAGCAGTCCCAGCAGAAGCCCCGCCATAAAACACAGCCCCAGCAGAAGCGGCGGGAACAGCCCGTCCCATCCGCGGCCATGCTCCGCCTGTCCGCGTATCCATGTGCGCCCCAAATTCATCACCCCAGGACAGGATATTCATCCGGAGGATCAGATATGCGTTGGAACACAATGGCGAGATATTGTTTAATATAGCCTAATTTGCTGGGAAGCGCAAGAGGTTTCAGCCAAATTCTTCACTTAAATTTTTTATTTGGGTATTTTATGTAAACAATATTATGTAAACAAAAAGAACCTGGCTTGGCCGAAAACATGATGTGGTAGGCGGGGCCTCACCCCAACGCAAGATATAGTTTTTTCCCAATTATGTTTCCTTTGACAAGCGCAGGAGCCTCCTGTCACATTCGGCCGCCTTCGCATAGGATGAAGCGGCACCAGATGCCGACCCTTTCAAAAGGAGGTATTGCGTTGAATCAAGAACCCGATATGACCCGACCCTGCGGCGACGCCTGCGGCACCTTGCCGCCCTGCGCTCCCCTGTCGGTCCCGTATGTTCCCTTCCAGCAGACCAACAGCAAAAAATACAGCCAGACCGAGGCGCTGGCAAACGGTACGCTGTTTCCCGGATTGAATCTGCCCTTCCATGTGAAGACCGCCCCCGGAAATCTGGCCGAAGGCCTTGCCACCGAACTGCAGGCTTTGAAGTTTGTCATTGTGGAGCTGGGCCTCTACCTGGACACTCACAAGGATGACGCCGAGGCTTTCCAGTTGTTCCAGCAGTATTCCAGGCTGGCCGAGGAGGGGCAGCGCCAGTATGAGGCCATGTATGGCCCGCTGACCCAGATGAGCGCCGCCCGGGACGCCACCTACACCTGGCTCAACGATCCCTGGCCCTGGGAGTACTGCAAGGAAGGAGGCGCCAAGTAATGTTTGTCTATGAGAAAAAGCTGCAGTATCCGGTGAAGATCACGAACTGCAATCCCAAGCTGGCCGCCGTCATCATCTCCCAGTACGGTGGGCCGGACGGGGAACTGGGCGCCTCTCTGCGCTATCTCAGCCAGCGGTATGCCATGCCCTACCCCGAGCTGAAGGGCCTGCTCACCGACATCGGCACTGAAGAGCTGGGACATTTGGAGATGGTGGGCACTTTAGTCCATCAGCTCACACGAGACCTGAATGACGATCAGATCCGCACCGCCGGATTTGACACCTATTTTGTGGACCACACCACCGGCGTCTACCCCCAGTTCGCATCCGGCTACCCATGGTCCGCATCCACCATGCAGGTCACCGGCGATATCATCGCCGACCTGACGGAGGACCTGGCCGCCGAGCAGAAGGCCCGCCTCACCTATGACAACATCCTCCGTCTGTCCGACGACCCGGACGTGAACGACGTCATCCGCTTCCTCCGGGAACGCGAGGTGGTCCACTTCCAACGCTTTGGCGAGGCCATCGAACTGGCCAAGCAGAGGATGGATCAAAAGAACATCTACTTCACCAACCCCGCCTTTGACAGAGGTGGAATGTGACAAAAAGAACGGCCGAGCGATCTCAGCAGGGCAAGTTATGACACAAAAACCAGGGCATGGCCGCGAAGCCACGCCCTGGTTTATCCATACACTATCTCCTTCAGGGAACCTCAACGCCCTAACAGCGCCAGCACTTCCCCGCTGTCCCCCTCTCCCTCGCCGATAAGAGTCAGAAACTGTCTCTCGCCGATGACGGGCACGCCCAACTCCTGGGCCTTGTGGAGCTTGGAGCCGGCGGCCTCGCCCGCCACCACGCAGTCGGTCTTCTTGGATACCGAACCGGAGACCTTGGCGCCCAAAGCCTCCAGTTTTTCCCCCGCTTCCTTGCGGGAATAAGCGGACAGTTCGCCTGTCAGCACAAATGTGAGGCCCCGGAGCAGATCTCCCACCTGCTCGACGGTGCTCTCCATGTGGACGCCTACCTCCTTCAGAGCCTGGATCAGATGCCGGCTTTGCGGGGAGCCAAACCATTCGATGATATTTTTCGCGGTGACGCCGCCAATGTCATCGATGGCGGTCAACTCGTCCACCCCGGCCTCGGCCAGCCGGTCCAAGGAACCAAAGCGGGCAGCCAGGATCTTAGCCGCCTTCTGCCCTACCTGACGGATACCAAAGGCATACAGCAGCCGGGACAGGTCGTTGCTCTTGGACCGTTCCAGAGAATCCAGCAGATTCCGCGCCGACTTCTTGCCCATTCGCTCCAGATCCGCCACCCTATCCACGTCCAGGCGGTACAAATCGGCGGGGGTCTTTACCATGTCCGCCTGCACCAGCGCCTGGATCACCGCCGGGCCGAGACCGTCAATGTCCATGGCGTCCCGGCAGGCAAAGTGGGTCAGGTTGCGTAGAAGCTGGGCTGGGCACTCCGCGCCGGTGCAGCGGAGGTGGGCGCCGTCCTCGTCCCGGACCACCGGCGCGCCGCACACCGGGCACACCTCCGGTAAATGATAGGGCTGGGTCCCCTCTGGGCGTTTCTCCTTTACCACCCGGACGATCTCCGGGATGATCTCCCCCGCCTTCTGCACCACCACGGTGTCACCGATGCGGATGTCCTTCTCCGTGATATAGTCCTGGTTGTGGAGGGTGGCGTTGGTCACGGTGGTCCCTGCCAGCCGCACCGGCGCCACCACCGCCTTTGGGGTCAACACCCCCGTCCGCCCCACCTGTACCACGATGTCCCGCACCACGCTCTCCTTCTGCTCCGGGGGGTACTTATAGGCCGCCGCCCAGCGGGGAAATTTCGCCGTCTCCCCAAGAGCGGATCGCTCTGACAAGCTATTTAACTTTATAACAGCGCCGTCAATATCAAAGGGGTATTTTTCGCGCTGATCCCCCAATTGGAAGATACCCTTCTGTATCTCCTCCATATCATCCGACAGCGAGTAGTCGATGACCTTGAAGCGCAGCGACCGCAGCCAATCCAGACTTTCACTGTCCGTCTCAAAGGGGGCGTGGTCGGAGAATTGGATGTTGAATATCACCATGTCCAGCCCCCGGGCGGCGGCGATCTTTGGGTCCAGTTGGCGCATGGAGCCGGCGGCGGCGTTGCGCGGGTTGGCGAACAGCGGCTCGCCCCGCAGCTCCCGCTCCTCATTGAGCCGCTCAAAGGTCTTCCGGGGCATATAGACCTCACCCCGTACAATGAGCTGACCGGGGACGTCCTCCAGCTTCATGGGGATGGACCGGATGGTGCGGATATTCTCTGTTACATCCTCCCCCACCAGTCCGTCCCCGCGGGTGGCCCCCCGGACGAAGACGCCGTCCCGGTACTCCAACGCCACCGACAGGCCGTCCACCTTGGGCTCCAGCAGATATTCCACCCGGTGCGCGCTCTCCCGTACCTTCCGGTCAAAGTCCAGAAGCTCCTCGGGGGAAAACACGTCCTGAAGGCTTTGCAGAGGCACCTGGTGGATCACCTGCTGAAAGCTGTCCAGCGCCTGCCCCCCCACCCGCTGGGTGGGGGAATCGGGCGTCACCCAGTCGGGATGGGCGGCCTCCAGCTCCTCCAGTTGTCGGAGCATCCTGTCATACTCGAAGTCAGTGATGGTGGGGGCGTCCAGCACATAATAGCTGTAATTGTGCTCGTTGAGCTCCCGGCGAAGCCGTTCCACCAGCGCCCTATCATCCATGTCAATTCTCTCCGTTTCCAAGCTGAATATAGGTGGTCGGCACCTCGCCCACGATCACGGTCTCCGCTACGCAGACGCTGTCCTCCACCGTGACGGGGACGATCTCACCGGGGATCAGCAGATACACTGTCACTGTCACGTCGAGATAGATGCTGTGGAGCGTCTGGTTTACTCCAGCCGCGGAAAAGGAGTTGGAGTATTCCGCGGTCATATCGCCGATGGACTGTATCTTTACCCGCACGTCCGGCCCCAGGCCGGACAGCAGCAGCCGGTTGGTCAGGGTGCCCAACGGGATGCCCAACTCCTCCGGTGAGATGGTCTCCAAGCACTCCGCCAAATCGGACACCACTTGGCGTCGGAATCGACTGCCCTCCGCCGGCTTGCCGGTAAGGGAGACGATCTTCCCCGCCCCGTCGGTAGTCAGCGTGATAAAGTCGTCATAGTCCAGCCCATCCCGGGTCAAGCAGTCGTCCACGGCGCCACTGACCGCCGCGGAGATCAGATTGGTGGCCTTGCTGACCGCCATGGCTTTGATCATGGGCCGCAGCCGGGCGGACACCAGACCGAAAAAGCAGATGGCGGCCACCGCCGCGATCAACAGGGGCGGCAGCACCGGCGGCACGCCCCTCCTTCGGGGACGAAAGGCCCGCCGGCGAAGATATCTGGGCATAACAGTCACCCCCTATAGGTCACTGTATGCGCGTCATAGCTCGGCCTATGCCTTCAAAAGCTCATCCACCGCCAGCAAAATACCGGCCTTGCCCGATTCATAGGTCAGACCGCCCTGGAGGTACACCGTGTAGGGCTCCCGCATGGGCGCGTCCGCCGACAACTCGATGGATGCCCCCTGGATAAAGGCCCCGGCGGCCATAATGACGGGACAATCATATCCCGGCATATCCCACGGCTCCGGTGTCACATAGGAATCCACCGGCGCTCCGGACTGGATACCCTTGCAGAACCGCTTCACTGCCTCCGGGCTGCCCAGGCGGATCATCTGGATGATATCATGACGTACCGCATCGGATCTTGGCTCCGTCTCATAGCCCAGCAGCTCCATGATCTTTGCCCCAAATGCCGCGGTTTTCAGGGCCTGAGCCACCGTGTGGGGCGCCAGGAACAGGCCTTGATACAACAGCCGGTTATTGCCCAGGGTGGAGCCGCACTCCTTTCCGATGCCGGGGCAGGTCAGCCGCATGGCCGCCCCCTCGATCAGGTCGCGCCGCCCCGCCAGATAAGCTCCGGTGGGGGCCAGGCCGCCCCCCGGATTCTTGATGAGCGAACCCACCACCAGATCGGCCCCCACGTGGGTGGGCTCCCGCTCCTCCACAAACTCGCCGTAGCAGTTGTCCACCAATATGGCGGCGGTGGGATTGTTTTCCCGGATCAGGGCGCACATCCGCCCGATCTCCGCCACCGACAGGGACGCCCGGGTTGCATAGCCCTTGGACCGCTGGATGAGCACCGCCTTCACTCTGGGGTCCCGCGCCGTGCGGGCCAGGCCGTCCAGGTCAGGGGCGTTTGCTTCTGTTAGGTCCACCTGGCGGTACCCCACACCAAAGTCCTTTAAGGAGCCCGGCCCCTTGTCTGTGACGCCGATGACGCCCAGCAGCGTGTCATAGGGCGCCCCCACCGCCGACACCAGGACGTCACCCGGCCGCAGCACACCGAACAGCGCCGCCGAAATGGCGTGAGTGCCGTTGACAAAGCCGATCCGCACCAGGGCATCCTCCGTGCCGAACAGACTGGCATAGATCAGATCCAGCTTGTCCCGCCCCAGGTCATCATATCCATATCCGGTGGTGCCGGCAAAGCAGCTCTCCGCCACCCGGTGCTCCCGGAAGGCCGCCAGCACCCGGCAGGCGTTGGCCTCCGCCACGGCGTCGATGCGGGCAAAGGGCTCCGAAAGCTCTCCCTGGGCCTGCCGAGCAAGAGCCTTGACCCGCTCGCTTATCTGTAAAGTCATTTTCTTTCACACCGCTGCCTTTCCTGAAATCAGACCGCGTCAAGCTGAGCTTGGGCAAACGCGGTCACCAGGTCGGCCACGGCCTCCACATCCTTTAAGTCCGCCATCTCCACCGGGGAATGGGTATAGCGGCAAGGGATGGACACGCCGCCGGTGCGGACGCCGGCCCGCGTGGTGTGGATGGCTCCCGCGTCGGTGCCGCCGGCCCGCAGGATATCCCGCTGATAAGTGATGCCCTTCTCCTCCGCCAGCGCGCACAGCTTATTCACCATTGCCGGGTGACAGATCACCGAGCCATCCATGATCTTGACCGCGGCGCCGCCGCCCAGCACGCTGCTGCAGTTGTGCCTGGCGTTGGGCGTGTCATCCGAGCCGGTCACATCCACGGCGACGCCGTAGTCCGGGTCGATACCATAGGCCGCGGGCTTGGCCCCCCGCAGTCCAAGCTCCTCCTGGGTGGTGAATACAAAATAGAGGTCGTTTCTGGACTCGTTCAGCCGCTCCAGCGCCAGCAGCAGGACCACACAGGCGATGCGGTCGTCCAGATAGGAGGAGATCAAGCGGCCCGCCGCCATGTGGGCGGGGGTGTCGAACACCGCAGTATCTCCCAGGCGGACCAATTGCTCCGCCTCCTCCCGGCTGGCGGCGCCGATGTCGATATACAGGTCGTTCAGTGTCATTTTTCCCGGCTCCACGCCGCCGTCCAACGCCACAAGGCCCTTTGCTCCGCTCTTGAAGCGGACCGGTGCGTGGAGGCAGCTGGCGGCGGAGAGCCCGCCCAGCTTGCCGAAGCGCAGAAAGCCGTTGTCTTCGATGTGGCTGACGATGAAGCCGATGGAGTCCATATGGGCGGCCAGCATGACTTTGGGTCCGCTCCCCTTTTTGTGGACGATCAGATTACCCAGGGCGTCCCGCCGGACGTCGTCGGCAAAGGGCCGGGCCAGCTGTTCGATGGCGTCCGCCACCTGGCTCTCGTCCCCGGAGGGACCGTGACAGGCGTTAAGCGCCTGGAGCGTGTGTAAAATATCCATGGTTTAAACCTCCTTCTGGGCCACAGCGTCCAGGAACAGCCGGGCCAGCTTGTATATATCCTCAAGGTCCCGGACACAGGCCACGCTGGACGGGGCGTGGAGATACCGCACGGCGGCGCTCATGACCACCGTCCGCACCCCCTCCTTGCTGCGCTGGATGGCCGAGGCGTCGTTGCCTCCGGCGATCATGTGCTTGGTCTGCCAGGGGATGCCGTTCTTTCGGGCCAGCTCCCGGGTGAGCTCAAACAGCCCCCGGTCGGCCGCCGAGCCGCCGTCCATAAAGGGCACCACCGGCCCGCTGCCGGGGCTGCACACCCGTTTGAAGCCTTTGACCCCCGCCAGGTCGGTGGCGGTGGTGGTCTCCAGCACCAGGGCGATCTCCGGCGTCACGGAGAAGGCCGCGCCAAAGGCTCCCCTGCAGCCGATCTCCTCCTGCACCGTGAAGGCAAAGGTGCAGTCCATGGGAAGGTCTTCCTTCAGCAGCTCCAGCATCACCGCGCAGCCCACCCGGTCGTCCAGGGCTTTGGCCTTAATAAAGCCGTCGCCGAACTCCACCGTGTCGCTGACGAAGGAGACATAGTCCCCCCGAGAGGCCAGCGCCTCCGCCGCATCCTTATCTTTTGCGCCGATGTCGATGCACATCTCCTTGACCTTGGGAATGCTCTTGCCCTCCTCGGCGGTGGTCAGGTGGATGGGCTTGAGTCCGATGACGCCGGGGAGCTTTTTCTCTCCCACCGCCACTGACTTGCCCAGCAGTACCTTGCGGTCGATGCCGCCCACGCAGGAGAACTTCAGACAGCCGTTGTCTGTGATGGATCGGACAATCAGGCCCACCTCGTCCATATGGGCGGCCAGCAGCAGCTTATTCCCGGTGGCCCTGGCGCCTTTCTTGAAAACGATCAGGTTGCCCAGGCCGTCCACCCATAGCTTGTCGGCGTAGGAAGCCGACTTTTGCTTCACATAGTCCCGGACCTGCTCCTCAAAGCCGGACACACCGTCCAGCGCGCACAGGTCCCGAATGGTATCGATCAGCACAGGGCATCCCCCTCCTTTCCCAGGCTCGCCGCAAAGGCCGCCAGCAGCCGGGCGGACCGCTCGATATCCTCCAGGTCCACGATCTCCACCGGGGTATGCATATACCGCAGAGGCAGAGACACCACGGCGGTAGGAACGCCCTCTCTGGCTGTCTGAAAGTCATCTCCGTTGGTGCCTGTTCTGCCGGACATGATCTCTAACTCATAGGAGAGTTTTTCCCGCTCCGCCAACTCCTTCAGCCGGCCGGACATCCAGCGGGGGATCACAGGCCCCACGCCGATGGCGGGTCCGCCGCCCAAATTACAGGGCACCTCGTCCTCCGACAGGCCGGAGGACCGGGCAAAGGTCACGTCTACCGCGACGCAGTAGTCAGGGGCAACGCCATAGGCCGCCGTCATGGCGCCCCTGCCGCCCACCTCCTCGCAGACAGAGCCCAGGAGATAGAGGTCCACGTCCAGATTCAGCGCCTCGTCCCGCAGCAGCTCGGCGGCCCGCAGCAGGGTGACAAAGCAGGAGCGGTCGTCCAGCGACTTGCCGCACACCCGGCTGCCGTCCAGAGAGACAAATGGCTGGCGGTAAGTGATGGGGGTGCCGATGGGCACCGCTTTTTCCGCCTGCTCCTGGGTCATGCCGATGTCGATGGACAGCTGGTCCATGGGGATGGTCTTGTCTCCGTCCCCCTCCTTCTGCACATGGGGCGCCAGGCAGGTCACCACGCCGAAGATCGGCGGGTCGGTGAGCACCGTCACTTCCCGGTCGGCCATCAGCCGCGGGTCTACCCCGCCCAGCGTCCGGAATTTCAGAAAACCGTCCTCCATTCCAGTGACCAGAAAGCCCACCTCGTCCAAATGGGCGTCCAGCAGCAGCTTTTTCGCCCCCGGTCTGCCGCACCGGCGAACGCCGATGAGATTGCCCAGCCGGTCGATCCGGGTCTCGTCCACCAACGGCGCCAGAAGCTCCCTGGCTGTCTCCGCCGCGGGCTCTTCAAAGCCGGAAGGGCCATTGACGGAGCAGAGGCGCTCCAGCGTCTCCCGCAACTCCATGATCACGTCACATCCTTTGTACTATCAGGTATTATTGATTTTCTGACAAACGGCCCACATACTCCTTGAATTTGTTTCCCCGCTCCTCGAAGTTCTTAAACCGGTCAAAGGAGGCGCTGGCCGGCGACAGAATGACCACATCCCCTGCCCGCGCCGTCTGATGGGCCTGGGTCACGGCCTCTTCCAGGTCCCCGCAAAGCACGATCTCCGGTTTGCCGACCTCATATCCGGGCGCCTCCACTGTGGCTTTCCGGATCTTCTCCGCCGTATCACCTGTAAGGAATAAACACTTTACAGAATTTACGATCTCAGGCCCCAGAACATCATATGGGATATGCTTATCGTATCCGCCGGCGATAAGTATCACCTTTTCTGGGAAGGAACGCAGTCCGGCGATGGTGCGGCTGGGGCTGGAGGCAATGGAGTCGTTATAATAGCGCACACCGTTCAACTCCCGCACCAGTTCAATGCGGTGGGGCACGCCCGTGAAGGCGCGGGCAAAGGACCGGATGACCTCATCGGGCACCAGCCCATCCACCGCGGCGATAGCGGCCATATAGTTCTCCAGATTGTGCAGGCCGGGGAGCAGAATATCTTTGACGGGTAAGATCGCCCGGTTATGAAAGGCAATAGCCCCGTCCTTCAGGCACACGCCCCGGTCCAGCTGCCGTTTCCGGCTGAACAGAGTCACCTCTCCCCTGGCATCCCTGGCAAAGGCGGCGGTGATCTCATTGTCCCCGTTGAGTACTACCTTGTCGCAGGCGTCCTGATAGGCGAAGATGTTCCGCTTGGCGGCCACATATTCCGCCATATCCTTGTGGATATCCAGATGGTTGGGCGCCAGATTGGTGATGACAGCCACGCCGGGGCTCTGTTTCATGGTCAAAAGCTGGAAGGAGGAAAGCTCCAGCACCACAATGTCATCCGGCTTCAATTCATCCACCTCGCACAGCAGCGGGTGGCCGATGTTGCCGCCCACAAAGGTCCGGTGTCCCGCTGCGTTCAGCATACCGGCGATGATGGTGGTGGTGGTTGTCTTCCCGTCGGAGCCTGTAACGGCGATGATCCGGCTGGGACACATCCGGAGGAAGACCTCCATCTCCGAGGTCAGCTCCGCCCCCTGCTCCACCGCCCTGACCAGCTGGGGCAGGTCGGGCCGCATCCCTGGGGTGCGGAAAATCACATCCATGCCGTCCAGCGAGTCCAGATAGCCGTCTCCCAGGCAGACCTTGAGACCACTGTGCTCCAGCCGGTCGATCGTCCCGTTGAAGTCGTCCCGTCGGCGCCGGTCACAGGCAGTCACCGACAGACCGGCGTCCATCATTTTCTCGATCAGCGGCATATTGGACACACCCATGCCCAATACCGCGACCCTTTTCCCCTTCAATGAAGCAAAATATTCCTGCAGGATGGACTGCAATTACTTCGCCCTCCTTGATCCAGTGTCGGTCATTGGACCGGTTTTTCACAAGACTCAAAGCAATTCCAATTTAATATTATACGCCAGAAAAACCGATTTGACAATCATAGAAAGTTGAAGTACAATGATTTCCGCGAGTAAGC
>CAZUWQ010000006.1:0-19008 GCA_964624195.1 uncultured Oscillospiraceae bacterium
TTCAACTGGACCCGGACTCCCTGCGGCAGCTGGGCGAGGCGTCGGAGGCCTATCTGATGACCCAGCTGGAGCGGGGTTTTCGTACATTGGACTTCTATAAGAGCCTTTCTATGAGTATTCGAGTGGAGAACTGAACGATGACAGAATTGTTTGAAAAATCCATCCAGACCCTGGAGCTGCCGCGGGTGCTGGCTATGCTGGCGGATGAGGCGGTGACGGAGGAGGGAAAGGAGACCTGCCTGGCTCTGCGGCCTCAGAGCCAACGGGTGGAGGTGGCGCGGCTCCAGGGCCAGACCACCGCCGCCTTTGACCTGCTGGTGAAGAACGGGAGCCCTGCTCTGTCCGGCATCCGGCCGGTGACCGCCGCCCTCCGGCGGGCGGACCGGGGGGGCGCGCTGAATACAAGGGAGCTGCTGGACATCGCCCAGGTGCTCCGGTGCGCCCGGTCCGTCCGGGAGTACGGCGTTGGCGGCGCGGGAGAGCGGACGGTGCTGGCCGGCTACTTTGAGAGCCTGACGCCCAATCGCTTTTTGGAGGATAAGATCACCGGATCCGTTCTGGGCGAGGATGAGATCGCGGACTCCGCCTCCCCGGAGCTGGCGGATATCCGCCGGCACATCCGGGCCGCGACCGGCAAGGTGCGGGACGTGCTGAACCGGCTGATCTCGTCCAACCAGTCCAAGTATCTACAGGACGCCATCATCACCATGCGGGGCGGGCGGTATGTGGTGCCGGTGAAGAGCGAGCACAAAAACGACGTTCCCGGCCTGGTCCACGACGTGTCCGGATCCGGCGGCACCTTCTTCATCGAGCCCATTGGGGTGGTGAACGCCAACAATGAGCTGCGGGAGCTGGAGCTGAAGGAGCAGAAGGAGATCGAGCGCGTTTTGGCGGAGTTGTCCGCCGACTGCGCCAATTTCCGGGAGAGCATCGAGGACAACTACCGCACGCTCATCACCCTGGACTGCGTATTTGCCCGGGCCAAGCTGTCCTCCCGCATGGGGGGGATGGAGCCGGAGCTGGGCGATTTCATTGAGCTGAAAAAGGCCCGGCACCCCCTGCTGGACCCCAAGACCGCCGTGCGCAACGACCTGTCCCTGGGCCGGGGCTTCGACACCCTGGTCATCACCGGCCCCAACACAGGCGGCAAGACGGTGACGCTGAAGACCATGGGCCTGCTCACCCTCATGGCCCAGTGCGGCCTGCACATCCCGGCCGCCGACGGGTCCACCGTCCGGGTGTGCTCCGCCGTGCTGGCGGACATCGGGGACGAGCAGTCCATCGACCAGTCCCTGTCCACCTTCTCCTCCCATATGGTGAATATTGTGTCCATTCTGGAGCAGGCGGACGGGGAGACGTTGATCCTGTTCGACGAGCTGGGGGCGGGCACCGACCCGGTGGAGGGCGCGGCGCTGGCCGCCGCCATCATCGAGTCCGCCCGGGCCATGGGGGCCGCGGTGGCCGCCACCACCCACTACGCCGAGCTGAAGGTGTACGCCATGACCACCCCAGGGGTGGAGAACGCCTCCTGCGAGTTCGATGTGGAGACCCTGGCCCCCACCTACCGGGTACTCATCGGCATCCCCGGTAAGTCCAACGCCTTTGCCATCTCCCGGCGGCTGGGCCTGCCTGACTATATCATCCAGAAGGCCGCCGACCGCATCGACGCGGAAAACGTGCGGTTTGAGGATGTGTTGTCCCAGCTGGAGCTGCAGCGGCAGGCCATGGAGAAGGAGAAGGACCAGGCGGCCCGGCTGCGGCGGGAGATGGAGAGCGCCCGGGCGGAGGCGGAGCAGTACCGGGCCCGCATCGAGGAGGAGCGGCGGAAGGCCGCTGAGAAGGCCCGCGCCGAGGCCAGAGCCATTCTGGATGAGGCCAGGGATACCGCCGATCAGGTGTTCAAGGAATTAAATGAGATGCGCCGCCGCCAGGAGCAGGCCAGGGAGTGGGTGGACGACAACGACCAGCGGGCCGAACTGCGCCACCGGCTGAACCAGGCGGAGGACGCGTTGGGCGCCCGGCAGGAGGACCTGCCTGCCCCGCCCCCCAGCCGGGACGCGGTGGCCGGGGACGTGGTGGAGCTGCTGAAGATGGGCACCCAGGCGGAGGTGGTAGAGGTGAACAAGGACGGCACCCTCCAGCTCCAGGCGGGCATTTTGAAGCTGAAGGCCAGGCAGAGCGAGGTCCGTGTGCTGCTGGACGCCACCGCCCGGAAAAAGCAGAGCGAGAAGGAGAAAAAGCGGACCGCGGCGGCCACCGTGCGCCACGAGTTCCGGGCGGGCGCGGCCAAGGCGGAGCTGGACCTGCGGGGCATGATGGTGGACGAGGCCCTGGGGGCGTTGGACCTGTTTCTGGACAATGCCCTTATGGGAAAGCTGGAGACCGCCACTATCATCCACGGCAAGGGCACCGGCGCCCTGCGCAAGGCCGTGCGGGAGCACCTGAAGCACAGCCGCTATGTAAAGGAGTTCCGCCCCGGCGTCTATGGCGAGGGCGAGGACGGCGTGACAGTAGTGACGCTGAAATGACGGAGATCGGTCGACCGGTTGACCAAACTCTTGATTTTCCACAAACTGCTCCGCTTCGATTTGTTGAAAATGCTGTTGACGATAGGGAGCAAATTTGTTATTCTATAGATGAAAAGTTGTAAGGAGAAAAGGAAACGCATGGGCGGGTGGCCCAATCGGAGAATATGGAGGAATCGTTCATGTTTATGAAGGAAACCGTTGTCAATAACCAGGTGGGTCTGCACGCCCGCCCGGCCACTTTCTTTATTCAGAAGGCCAATGAGTTCAAAAGCTCCGTCTGGGTGGAGAAGGATGAGCGCCGGGTCAACGCCAAGAGCCTGCTGGGCGTTCTCTCTTTGGGCATCGTGAAGGGTACGGCCATCAATCTGATCGCGGACGGCCCCGATGAGGAGGCCGCCATCGACGCTCTTGTAGAGCTGATCAATTCCGATTTTTCCGAGTAAAGCAACGCGAGACCAGATTTCAAAAAAGCGCCGCGACCGCGGCGCTTTTTTTGTGAGAAGCGCGGAGCCGGCATAGCGGGGGGCGAGATCCCATGACATTTGAAGAACTGCGGGACAAGGCCCACGCGCTGCCGCTGAAGCCCGGCGTGTATATCATGCAGAACGCCGCCAGCGAGGTCATCTATGTGGGCAAGGCCAAGGCGCTGAAAAACCGGGTGAGCCAGTATTTTCAGGACCAGTCCCGGCACAACGAGAAGACCCGGGCCATGGTCAGCCAGATCGACCACTTTGATGTGATCGTGGTCCAGTCCGAGTTCGAGGCGCTGGTGCTGGAGTGCTCCCTCATCAAGCGGCATCAGCCCCGGTACAACATCCTGCTGAAGGACGACAAGGGCTATCCCTATATCCGGGTGACCACCGGGGAGGCGTATCCCCGGTTCTCCCTGGCGGCCAAAGTCACGGACGACGGCGCCCGGTATTTCGGACCCTATGGCAGCCGGGGGGCCAGCCAGGGGGTCATCGACGCTCTGCGGGAGGCCCTGCGTCTGCCGTCCTGCCGCAGAAGATTTCCCAGGGACATCGGCAGAGAGCGGCCCTGTCTCAATTTTCACATGGGGGTGTGCGACGGCTATTGCAGGCCGGACATGGACCAGAGCCAGTACCGCAGGTCCATCGACCAGGCGGTGAGCCTGCTGGAGGGCAGACTGGACCAGGTGGTGGACGAGCTGACGGCGGAGATGGAACGGGCGGCGGAGGAGCTGCGCTTTGAAAAGGCGGCCCAGCTCCGGGACCGCATCCGGTCCATCCAGCTGCTGTCCAAACGGCAGAAGGCGGTGGCCGGGTCGCTGGCGGACACCGACGTGGTGGGCTATCACCGGGGGGAGGCCAAGAGCTGCTTTGTGGTGCTCCACTATATGAACGGGGAGCTGGCCGCCAAGGACTGGGAGCTGCTGGCCGTCCCCATGGAGGAGGACGGGCGTGCCACGGTGTCCACTTTGACAGCCCAGTATTACAGCGGGCGGGGGAGCCTGCCCCGGCAGATCTTATTGCCGTGCGACATCGACGAGCGGGCGGAGCTGGCCCGAATGCTCACCGAGGCGGTGGGCCGGAAGGTGGAGCTGCTGACGCCCCAGCGGGGGGCCAAGATGGAACTGGTGAAGCTGGCCAATGAGAACGCGGCGGAGGAGGTGCTCCGGGCCACCACGGCGGAGGAGCGGCAGTCCAGGCTCACCCAGGCCCTGGGGGATCTGCTGGGGCTGGACGGCCCGCCCCGGCGCATCGAGGCCTTCGATATCTCCAACACCGGCAGCAGCGACATCGTGGCGTCCATGACCGTCCACATCGACGGCCGGCCCCTGAAGCGGGACTACCGCCGGTTCAAGCTGAAGGATATGCCCCACGCCGACGACTACGCCTCCATGCGCCAGGTGGTGGAGCGGCGCTTCCGCCGGTATCTGGACGGGGACGAAAAATTTGACGCTCTGCCCGATCTGCTGCTGATGGACGGCGGCGCGGGCCAGGTGAAGGCGGCGCTGGAGGCCATGGACGGGCTGGGGGTCCATGTGCCGGTGTTCGGCATGGTGAAGGACGACCGCCACCGCACCCGGGCCCTGGTGGCCGGGGACGGCCGGGAGATCGGCATCCGGCAGAATCAGGCCCTGTTCGCCATGATAGGGCGCATCCAGGAGGAGACCCACCGCTTTGCCATCGAGTTTCACCGCCAGCAGCAGGCGGGGCGTCTGCGGGGCTCCGCGCTGGACAGGATACCGGGAGTGGGGCCCGCCAGACGGGCGGCGCTGCTGAAGCGCTTCAAGAGCATCCGGGCCATCCGGGAGGCCGCGGAGGAGGAGCTGGCCGCCGTGGTGCCCCGGAACACGGCGAGGGCCATCATACGATATTTTCAGGGAGAGGACGGCACGCCATGCGAGTCATCACGGGAAGCGCCAGAGGGAAACGGCTGAAGGATCTGCCGGGCTTGGATACCCGCCCCACCACCGACCGGGTGAAGGAGGGGCTGTTCAATATCATCCAGTTCGACGTGGAGGGCCGCCGGGTGCTGGACCTGTTCGCCGGCAGCGGGCAGCTGGGCGTCGAGTGCCTGTCCCGGGGGGCGGCATTCTGCGACTTTGTAGACAGCTCCCCCGCCGCCATGCGGGTGGTCCGGGAAAACGTGACCGCCTGCGGTGTGGCGGACCGGGCGGCATTCCATCAAAAAGATTTTGCGGCCTTTCTGGACCGGGCGCCGGAGCGGTATGGCCTGATCCTCCTGGACCCGCCCTACGCCTCCGGACTTTTGGAGCGGGCGCTGATCCGCGTGGTGGAGATTGACATCGCGGCGGGAAATGGTATAATAATATGCGAAAGTCCGGCGGACCGCGTGCTGCCGGATCTGCCAGCGCCCTATGAAAGGGGCCGTGACTACCGGTACGGAAAGATCAAGCTGACCGTGTACCGCAGGAGCGTGTGACCATGAAAAGAGCGATCTACCCCGGCAGCTTTGACCCAGTGACACTGGGGCACCTGAACATCATCAAGCGGGCGGCGGCCATTTTTGACGAGCTGATCGTATGCGTCAGCGTCAATTCCAGCAAGAGCGGCGGCCTGTTCACCCCGGAGGAGCGGGTGGACCTGATCCGCCGGGTGACGGAGGAGTTGCCCAACGTGCGGGTGGACTGCTCTCAGGAGCTGGTGGCGGAATATGCCCGGCGGCACAAGGCCAGGGTCATTGTCAAGGGCCTGCGGGCGGTGTCCGACTACGAAGCGGAGATCCAGCTGGCTATGGTCAACGCCAAGCTGTACTCCAAGCTGGACACGGTCTTTTTATACTGTAGTCCCAAGTACGCCTATCTCAGCTCCACAGTGGTGAAGGAGATGGCGCGGTACGGCGCCGATCTGTCCGATTTTGTGCCCCGGCAGATCATCACGGACGTAGAGGAGAAGATCAAAAACACTCACTGATAAAGGAGAGGAAATAACGATGGCTACCGCAGTGGATGAATTGCTGGATATGCTGTTTGACATGATCGACGAGGCGAAAAACGCTCCGCTGAGCAGCGGAAAGTGCGTCATTGACCGGGACAAGGCGCTGGACCTGATCGAGGATGTGAAGGCCCAGTTCCCGGTGGAGCTGGCGGAGGCCAAGAAGATCCTCAGCAACCGGAGCGAGTATGTGGCCGCCGGCAAGCGGGAGGCGGAGGAGATCCGCAAGCGGGCGGAGGCGGAGGCCAGCCAGCGGGTGGATGAGGCCCAGGTGATGAGCCAGGCCCGGCAGCGGGCCAACGAGCTGATGGCCCAGGCCGAGCAGAAGGCCAAGGAGGTCCGCCGGGCCGCCAACCAGTACTGCGAGGACCTGCTGCGCCGCACGGAGGAGGCCCTGGCCGACGCCCACACGGAGATGCGCAAGGTGCATATGGACTTCCGCTCCGCCATGGGCGCGCCCTCCGGCGCCCCCGCCTCCAACAGCCGGATGTACGACGCGGAAGCGGACGAGTAGTATTTGTGAGCAAAGCGGCCCCGCGCCATCCCGGAGAATGGCGCGGGGCCGCTTTTTGGTGAGGCGTCACAGGAACTGCTTCATCTCCTGAATGTTGTCCTCCTCGGCTTTCAAAAGGCGGTCGGCCAGGTCCCGGACGCTGCTGTCTTTCAGGTCGCAGTCCCGGATGGTGCGCAGGCTTTTGGTCACGCCCATGGTGGAGCCCTGGATCATCATCTCCGCGATCTTGGTGGCGGAGTGGTCCGCCATAGTTTTCATGGCGGACATGGCCTCGCTGGACATCTTAGCCATGGGATTGACGCCCTTGGGCGGCTCGCCCCGGGCGTGGAGCATAGCCCCGGCGGAATTCTGGAGGTTTTGATATTCCTCCAGCTGGCTGTTGAGCACATGGGCCAGGTCGGCGTCCTCCGTGTATTTCAGCACGGACCGGATGCCGTCCTGCCCCATTTCAGCGGTCTGATAGATATGGTTGAGCAGCTGCGCTTCCGTAAGCATATTTGTCACCTCGGCGTTAGTATGCCCGGAATTCGCGGTTGAAACCGCCCCAAATACCTGTTATAATCAAAACATATGTTTGAATGGGAGGCGGCCAGAGTGGAGGACGGGCGGAGCCTGGGGGAACAGAACCGGATCGAGGGCACGGTGACGAGTATTTTGTTCCAAAATGAGGAAAACGGCTATACCGTTCTGCGCCTGGACCGCGGAGAGGGGGACGAGGTGACGGCGGTGGGCTGTATGCCCGGTGTGTCCCCCGGCGAGACGCTGGAGCTGCAGGGAGGCTGGACCCGGCACGCCAGCTACGGAGAGCAGTTCAAGGCGGATGTGGTGGCCCGCCGTATGCCGGTGGGGGAGAAGGCCATCTTCGAGTATCTGGCATCCGGGGCCATCAAGGGCGTCCGGGCGGGGCTGGCCCAGCGGATCGTGACCCTGTTTGGGGAGCGGGCGCTGGAGGTCATCGAGCGTGAGCCGGAGCGGCTGGCGGAGCTGCAGGGCATCAGCCTGAAGCGGGCCAGGGCCATCGGCGGGGCGTTCCGGGAGCAGATGGGGATGCGCCGGCTGGCGGAGTTTTTGTCCGGGCACAAGCTGCCTCTGTCCGCGGCCATGCCTCTGTATCGCCGTTTTGGGGACATGGCGGTGGAGGTGGTGCACGATGACCCCTACCTGCTGGCGGACCGGAGCCTGGAGATCCCCTTCGCCCAGGTGGATGCCCTGGCCATTGAACTGGGGGTGGCGGGGGACGACCCGCAGCGGGTCGAGACGGCGCTGCAGTTTGAGCTGGACCACAACGCGGACAACGGACACGTGTTCTTGCCCCAGCACAAGCTGTTGAAGGCAACAGGAGACCTGATCGGGGTGGCGGGGGACTGCCTGGGCGAGGGGCTGGAGCGGCTCGTCGAGCGGGGAGAGGTGGTGCGGGAGGAGATCGCCGGCGTCACCGCCTGCTATCCCGCCGGGCTGTACGCCGCGGAGTGTTATGTGGCTATGCGCGTGGGGGAGCTGTGCCGGGTGGAGCTGGCACCCCCGCCGGACCTGGACCGGATCATCGACCGCATCCAGGCGGAGCAAGGCATCACCTATGCCGCCCAGCAGCGGCGGGCGGTGGAGCTGGCCGCCTGCCGCCAGGTGATGCTGCTCACAGGTGGGCCGGGCACGGGCAAGACCACCTCTCTGCGGGGGGTGCTGGCCATGTTCGACGCGCTGGGCCTGGAGACCGCCCTCACCGCCCCCACCGGGCGGGCGGCCAAACGCATGGGGGAGACCTGCGGGCAGGCCGCGCTCACTATCCACCGACTGCTGGAGACCAAGCTGGACCCCTATACCGGGCAGCTGGCCTTTACCAAAAATCAGAACGATCCGCTGAAAGCGGACGCGGTGATCGTAGACGAGACGTCCATGGTGGACATCTCGCTCATGTCCGCCCTGCTGTCCGCCCTGCGGTCCGACTGCCGGCTGGTGCTGGTGGGCGACCCGGATCAGCTGCCGTCGGTGGGTCCGGGCAACGTGCTGGATCACCTGCTGCGCAGCGGGGTGGTCCCGTCCGTGGCGCTGACCGAGATCTTCCGCCAGGCCAGGGAGAGCGCCATCGTCATGAACGCCCACGGCATCAACCGGGGGGAGACTCCGGACCTGAGCAACAAGAGCCGGGACTTTTTCTACCTGGGCCGGCGGGACGCCGCCCGGACGACGGACACCATCGTGGAGCTGTGCCGGGAGCGCCTGCCCAAGAATATGGGCATCCCGGCGGACCAGATCCAGGTGCTGTCCCCCACCCGTCGGCGGGGGGCGGGCACCGCCGCTTTGAACCGGGCCCTTCAGGAGGCGCTGAACCCCGCCCGGGAGGGCAAGGGGGAGCGGGCCTTCGGCCAGTACATCTTCCGGGAGGGCGACCGGGTGATGCAGGTGAAGAACAACTACGACCTGTTTTGGGAGGATCCGGAGACCGGAGAACGGGACCTGGGGGTATTCAACGGGGACATCGGCGTGATCCTGTCGGTGGAGAACGGCGGGATCACCGTGTCCTTTGACGGGCGGCTGGTGGTCTATCCGCCGGAGCTGCTGGGAGAGCTGGAGCCCGCCTACGCCGTCACCGTCCACAAGGCCCAGGGCAGCGAGTACCGGGCGGTGATCCTGGCCCTCAGCGACGTACCGCCCACCCTGCTGGCCCGGGGGGTGCTGTACACGGCGGTCACCCGGGCCAGAGAGCTGTTCATCGTGGTGGGCAGCGGCGAGCTGCTGGCCCAAATGACCGCCAACGACCGCCAGACCCGCCGCTACTCCGCCCTGCGCGCCCGCCTGCTCCGGGAGACGGAATAAAACCGGAAATTTCCTCTTGCATTTCTCCCTGCGTTCTGGTATCATAAATCGGAAAACAGGAGAGGAGGGGACGCGATGACCGGCGCGGTGTGTGCGAAAGTGTGCGGGCGCGGGGTCAGCCGTTCCCTCTTTTCCGTGTGAGGCAGCCGCCGTTGGGCGGTTGCCTCTTTTTTTCGATCATGAGAGAAGGGGAGAGAACATGAATCAGCAAGAACCGATCCGGGACGCCCGGACATTGGGCATTCCCAAGATGCTCATTTTAGGACTCCAGCATATGTTCGCCATGTTCGGCGCCACCGTGCTGGTGCCCATCCTGGTGCAGGGCTATGGGCTGCCGCTGTCCATCCAGACCACCCTGTTTTTCGCCGGCATTGGCACCCTGTTCTTCCATGTGTGTACCAGGATGAAGGTGCCCGCCTTCCTGGGGTCGTCCTTCGCCTATCTGGGCGGCTTTGAGGCGGTGTCCAAGCTGCCCGCCTATGAGGGGCTGTCCGATGCGGACAAACTGAGCTACGCCCTGGGCGGCGTGGTGGTGGCCGGCCTGCTGTACATCGTGCTGGCCGCGGTCATCAAGGCGGTCGGGGTGAAGCGGGTGATGCGCTTCCTGCCGCCGGTGGTCACCGGGCCCATCATCATCCTCATCGGACTGAATCTGGCCCCCTCCGCCGTGAACAACGCCAAGACCTGCTGGTGGCTGGCCCTGGTGGCCATGGCGATCATCGTGGTGGCCAACATCTGGGGCAAGGGCATGGTGAAGATCGTCCCCATCCTGCTGGGCGTGGTGGGGTCCTATATCGTGGCCGTCATTGCCAACGCCTGCGGCGCCACGGCGGTGGACGCCACCGGCGCGGTGGTCCCGCTGATGGACTTCTCCTCCGTGGCCGCATCCAAGGTGGTGGGGCTCCAGCCCTTTTCCATCGCCAAATTTGACCTGAACTCCATTCTGGTCATGGCCCCCATCGCCATCGCCGCCATGATGGAGCACATCGGCGATATGTCCGCCATCTCCGCCACCGTGGGCGAGAACTTCATCCAGGACCCCGGCCTGCACCGTACCCTGATCGGCGACGGCATCGCCACCTCGCTGGCCGGTCTGTTCGGCGGCCCGGCCAACACCACCTACGGTGAGAACACCGGCGTACTGGTGTTGTCCGGAGTATATGACCCGCGGGTGGTCCGCCTGGCGGCCATCTACGCGGTCATTCTGTCCTTCAGCCCCGCCTTTGCCGCCATTGTCAACTCCATCCCCGCCGCCATCATCGGCGGCGTGTCCTTCATCCTGTACGGTATGATCTCCGCCATCGGCGTGCGCAATGTGGTGGAGAACCGGGTGGACTTCACCAATTCCCGGAACCTGATCATCGCCGCCGTCATCATGGTGTGCGGCCTGGGCTTCTCCGACGGCCTGACCTTTACCGTGGGCGAGGCCCACATCACCCTCACCAGCCTTGCCATCGCCGCCATTGCCGGTATCGTTCTCAACGCCATTCTCCCCGGCAAGGACTACGAGTTCGGCTCCGACATTACCAAGGGCCGCTCCGGTGACTTCGGGCGGTATTAAGGCAACGCCGCACAATTGCGTCTGCGGCGCTTTGCGGAAATTTTGCGGCATAAATGCGTTGCAAAAGCTTGAAATACACCGAGTATTCCTACGCTTTTGCGCCTTTTCCTGCCACAAAATTTCTCACAAATCGCTCTTGCCGAATTATGCGGCGTTGCCTTAAAAAGCCTTGTGTTCTAACGCCAGACCACCCGGCGCGGGAAGCCGGGTGGTCTAAACCTTATTATAAAGCCCTTCGCCGTGGGTATGCGGCGAAGGGCTTTTGTCGTTGCAGGCGTTTTGAAGATGGATCAGATCACAGTGCTTTTAAGAACAAGTAACAGGGATGATCTTTCTTGTTTCTGTAGATGT
This sequence comes from uncultured Oscillospiraceae bacterium, assembly GCA_964624195.1. GTDB lineage: Bacteria > Bacillota > Clostridia > Oscillospirales > Oscillospiraceae > Enterenecus. Next base: position 11,191 of record CAZUWQ010000006.1, read on the forward strand.
ATCGGTCTGTTTCGAAGCGCAGTTTTTTGTGCAGCAGGATACTGGCATCGTTATCGGTCAGGACCTGGTCCTGAATGATCCTGTAACCCAGTTGTTTGGCGTGGTCTAAAAGCAAAAGGATCGCGTCATAAGCAAAACCTGACCGCCTGAATGAGTCGTAGATCTCGATACCGATAGAGGCGACGCTCTGGCTAAGTTGAAGCAACGACGCCGATCCGACAATGGCCTCTTGAGAGAGCACCGCAAACATCTCAAAATACTTTCCCTGATATACAAAAGAGTTCCAGTTGTGTATCAGGTCGAGGATGTCCGCATCGGACAGGCCCGGAAACTGTTCGGCGCGAAGGGCATCCGCGTCATTGTCCGTAAAATGCCGCAGAAAGACCATGAGTGTTTGAGCCTCCTTATGCTTGCCTTGGAGCCTTAAGCCGGAATTTACGCAAACCATTTGACTTTCATCACAAAGTTATTTGCGTTGCGATAGCCAGCCTTTCCATAGTATCTTTCATGATGTTCATCGCTTACCGCTTGAAGTTCTATGCAGGACGCACCTTTTTCCTGCACGATCCGTTCGAGGTCGGATAAAAAAACACTTCCAATGCCTTTGTTTTGGTATTCATATGCAATAATAATTTCCTCTAATGTATATCCAACAATATCATCATATTGCTTGAAATAGCCCATGGCAAAGCCCAATACAGACTCATTTTCTTCCAGAATAAGAGAAAATGAGTCTTCTGTGCTTAACACTTGTCGGATCCGCTTGCCCGCAGTTTCTTCTGTCCAACATCCACCTTCATGCTTATTATAGTATGAAATATAAAGGGGTAAAACACTTTGAATGTCCACTGTTGTCATTTTCCGAATTTGCATTTTTAACCTCCAAATTCCGATTTGTTGCACTGCCCTGATTATAGCACATGAGCGGAGGTTTCACAAGACAATGGGCAAGTCATTTCCTACACGATTTTGCCTTCTGCAAATTCAATTTCAAAAATCAGAAAAAATGTCTTGACAAACTGCTCCCCGAAGGAGACCGCGCCATGCGGCGGCCCATTTTGACGCTGGAGCGGGAGACGGGCCCTGAGATCGCCTTTTTGGACCTGTCCGGTGCGGGACGCCCCCTTTTACAATAGAAATTAAAAATATTAAAATTTAAATTAATATATTTAATTTATATATTGACAAATTTGAAAAAACGGATTATATTGATGCTGACGAAGGGAGGTAGAGCGGAATGAAGACGGTGGTGAGCCGCTGTCCGGTATGCGGCAAGGAGCTGGTCGCGGTACGGCTCAGGTGTGAGAACTGCGAGACCGTCATCGAGAACAGCTTCCGGTTGAGCCGGTTTGATTACCTCACCGATGACGAGCTGCGGTTTGTGGAGACGTTTCTCCGCTGCCGGGGCAACATCAAGGAGGTAGAGCGGGCGCTGGGCATCTCCTATCCCACGGTCCGGGCCAGGCTGGACGGTATCCTCAAGCGTTTGGGCCTCTTTGAGGCCGGGGAGGAGGAGAAGCTGCGGGCCGACCGCAAAGAGCAGGTCCTGGCCGCGCTGGAGAGGGGAGAGATCACCCCGGAGCAGGCTGTTGAGCAGCTGAAGTGAACAGAAAGGGAGGATCTATCATGGAAGAAAAGACTCGTATTTTGAAGCTGGTGGCCGACGGCTCTATCACTCCGGAGCAGGGGGCGGAGCTGCTGGACGCGCTGGACGGCGAGGAGCTTGCCGTGGCAACGTCGGTGGAGAGCTATGACAGGAAGCTGCTGCGCATTAAGGTGAACAGCGCCGAAGGGGACATGGTAAATGTTCAGCTGCCCGTTAAGGCCATCAAGAAGATGATCAAGGCCACCGGCAAGCTGCCCATCAGCGGCGATATGGAGGGCGTCGATATGGAGGCCATATCGGAGGCGGTGGGCGGGTTTTTGGAGGCTGAGCTGGTGGGCGATATCGTCACCGTGGAGAGCGCCGACGGCGGCACCGTACGCATTTTCGTCGAGAGATAAGTTATGGTGGTGAGGATCAGGGACGGGAAGCTCCATCTGACCCTCCCCGTGTCCCTGGCGCTGGCCGGGGCGGCGATCCGGATCATCCCGGCCCGGTCCTTTGAGGACGCCATGGATGGGATGGACGGCGAGAGCTTTAAGGAAATGGTACGGGTCCTGCTGCGGGAGTGCCGGAGCATGGCCCGGGAATACCGGGGGCTTGAGGCGGTGCGGGTGGCCGCGGCGGACGGGACATATGTCTCCATTACGCTGTGACAGGACAAAAAATAAGGCGGGGCGCGTGAAAAGACGTTTTTCACGCGCCCCGCTTCGTTTTTTCCTGACTGTCAGATCACCCTGGCCGCCATTCCCTCCCGGGAGCAGAACAGGCGGGCGTAGGCCAGCATGAAGGCGAAGTAGAAGCCCGCCGTGATGCTGAACAGAGTGTGCCCCGCCATCACCAGATAGCCCACGCACAGCCCCAGGCCGATGCAGACGCCCAGGCTCCTGGGGGTGAAGGCCCGGAACAGGTCCGCGATCACCCGGAAGCCCTGCCGGACGTACAGCCACAGCATGGCCGCGCCGCCCAGCAGACCGTAGTACAGGAGCACCTCGAACACGTCCATCTCAATGATCTTCTCCTGGCACCCCCGGCCGATGCCCACCAGGGCGGACCAGGGCAGAGCGTCCCTGAAGTCGGACAGAGCGGCCTTCAGTTTGGCGGTGCGGCCGCTGAACACCACGGTCTGAGTGTCGGCGATCTTGATGTATTCACCGCTGGAGGAGAAGGACTTCCAGATGGTCACGATCGGCCCTTCCTCCGAGGTCAGCATCAGCAGCAGGAACAGCGCGCCCACCATGGCGAGCGCGATGACCAGACGCAGGGCACAGCGCCAGCGCTTTTTCCAAAAGCCCATCACCAGGCTGTACGCGCCCAGCGCCACCACGGTGACCGCCACGGCCAGAAAAGCGGTCTTGGTGCCGATGATCAGCATCGCCATCAGGCCGGCGGCGGAGGCCGCCGCCTGGAGCCACGCCCAGCCGTCCTTTTTGACGGACTGCCGCTCCATCCAGCCCACCAGCAGCACCGGGGTCAGCAGCATCATGATGGCGGTGACGTCGTTGCCGGCGTAGAAAAAGCCCCGGCAGCCCCGCAGACCCAGCAGGCCCCGGTAGGTGTAAAAGCCCATGTTCAGCATATAGGGTACCAGCACCCCCAGCGACAGCACCAGCAGAGCGCCGCACAGCGCCTTGTCCACGGAATCCCGCAACGCGCCCGGTTCCCGCCGGCTGCTTTTCAGCAGGGTGGAGTAGGCGACCAGCGCCAGCAGACAATAGCAGTAGCGGACGATGTACTGCGCGTCGTCCATCAGGTCAAAGCTGACGCCCCGCAGGGCCTCATAACCCACCGTCAGCGCCCAGCACACCCCGATGGCGGCGAACATTGCCACCGCCCTCCAGTTCCGCTTCCACAGCAGCCAGGCCGCCATTACGAGCAGAAAGGCGACGCGGAGCAGGAAGCTGGGGCTGAAGCCGGAGAGACCGGTGGTGTCCCAGCTGCCGAGCATCCCGCCGTTCCCGCCGCAGGCCACATAGATCCAGATCCCACTGAGCAGGTCCAGGATCGGGCTGAGCGGCAGGAACAGCCACAGCAGCTTTTCAAAGGTTTTGTCCACTCGCGTCACGATAGCACTCCTCTACAGACCGCCGTGGGATCGATGCCGGCCATACCCCCGCGGAGCGGTGGATATAGCAGACTTTATTATAGAGAATTTGCGCCCGCTTGTCAAATTCTCCGTGCGGTCACCGCGCCGGCCCAGGCGCGAAAGAGCGCGGCAAGCGGGACCCGGAGGGGTCCGGCTTGCCGCGCTCGCATACTCGCACGCGGTATTTGCCTGCCTGTCGTATATCAGGCCCGGGAGAAAACGCGGGTCCCGGCTTATACCTGTGAGGGCATATCCCAGGCCGTGTGGTCGGTGTGGAGCAGATGGTGGGCCGATTCGCTCAGAGGCTTGCCCAGGAAGGAGCGGTACAGCTCCTGCACGTCCGGATTTTCATGGGAGAAGCGCAGAGGCGCCTGGGCGTCCATCTGCCACAGCTTGCCGCCCCTGGCTCCGGCCAGTTCCTGACCCTCGTGGATGGGCTGACCGCCGCCGCCGGCGCAGCCGCCGGGACAGGCCATGACCTCCACAAAGTCGTACTCCGCCCGCCCGGCCTCGATCTGCTCCATGAGGGCGCGGGTGTTGGCCAGGCCGCTGACCGCCGCTACCCGCAGATCACCGAATCCGGGGATGGTAAAGACGGCCTCCCGCCAGGGCTGATCGCCCCGGACGGCGGCGAAGGCGTCGGCGTCCGGGTTCTGGCCGGTGACCAGATAGTAGGCGCTGCGCAGGGCTGCGTCCATCACGCCGCCGGTGGCGCCGAAGATCACCGCCGCGCCGGTGCCGGAGCCCAGGGGACTGTCAAACTGGGCCTCCTCCAGGTCGTCCAGCACGATGTAGTCGCCCCGGAACATCCGGCTCAGTTCCCGGGTGGTGAGGGAGGCGTCCACGTCCGGGTCGCCGCAGGCGTCCCGCATGGTGGGCAGCTCCAGCTCCGCTTTCTTGGCCGAGCAGGGCATGGCGGACACCACGAACAGCTTGTGGGGGTCGATCCCCGCCTGCTGTGCAAACCAGCTCTTTGCCACCGCGCCGAACATCTGCTGGGGAGACTTGGCGGTGGAGAGATTGTCGGTGAAGCGAGGGAACTGCCCCTTGGCGAACCGCACCCAGCCGGGGCAGCAGGAGGTGAACATGGGCCACGCGTAGTCCTCTCTATGGCCCAGCCGCTCCACCAGCTCGCTGCCCTCCTCCATGATGGTGAGGTCGGCGGCAAAATTGGTGTCGAACACATAGTCGAAGCCCAGCCGCTTCAGCGCCGCCACCATACGGCCCGTGGTGGCCTTCTCCGGGTCCAGCCCCAGGCTTTCCGCCCAGGCCGTCCGTACCGCCGGCGCCACCTGGATCACGGTGGTCACGTCGGGGTCAGCCAGGGCCTGGAGCACCCGGCCCGTATCGTCCCGGGCGGTGAGCGCCCCGGTGGGGCAGTGGGTGACGCACTGGCCGCAGAAGGTGCAGTCGGTGTCCCTCACGTTCTGCCCGCAGGACACGCTTACCGTGGACCGGGCGCCGGTGCCGGACACGTCCCAGATGTGCATGGCCTGCACCTTGTCGCACACCTGGACGCAGCGCATACACTTGATGCACTTGCTGGCCTCCCGCACGATGGGCACGCTCAGGTCGACCCGGGCCGGCTCGGGCTGGAAGGGGTAGAGCTGGTAGTGGACGTTCAACTCCTGGGCAAGCTTTTGCAGCTCACAGTTGCCCCCCCGGATGCACAGGGCGCAGGTGGCGTCGTGCTGGGACATGATGAGCCGCAGGTTGGTCCGCCGGGCCAGCCGCACCCTGGGGGAGTTGGTGTAGATGACGGCGCCCTCAGTGACCTGGTTGTCGCAGGAGGGCACCAGCCGGTCCTCGCCCTCCACCTCCACCACGCACATACGGCAGGCGCCGATCTCGTTGATGTCCTTTAAGTAGCACAGGTGGGGGATGGGGAAGCCGGCCTGCCGGGCGGCGTCCATGATGGTGGCGCCCTCCGGTACGGACAGCGCGCGCCCATTGATCGTGATGTTTACCATTTGTCCACCCTCCCTCCTTTGAAGTTGCCAAAGCCAAAGTGATCGCAGCGCATACACCGGGAGGCCTCCTGCAGGGCCTCCTCGTCGGTCATGCCGCACTCGATGCAGTGGAAGTCCGTCTTCCGCTCCGACGCCTCCCGCAGGGCCAGGTTGACCCGGCCTTTTGCGCGCAGGTCGGGCATGGAGGCCCTGGGTATCTCCACGTCGGCGGTGATCTCATGGTGGAAGCCCAGGTACTCGTCGATGTTGGCGGCGGCCACCTTGCCCGCCGCGATGGCCCGGATGGCGGTGGCGGGGCCGGTGACGCAGTCGCCGCCGGCGAACACCTCGTCCATGTCGGGCAGCTGGGTGCTGGGGTTGGCCAGCAGAGTGCCCCGGCGCTGGATGTGGATGCCGGTATTCTCCAGGCCGTGGGCCTCCACGCCCTGGCCGATGGCGGCGATGATCAGGTCGGCGGGGATGCGCCGCTCCGGCACATGGGCCGGGCTGGGCGACGGGCGCCCCTGGCTGTCACAGGCGCCGATGAGCTGGGGCTGGGTCCAGAGGGCCACGGCGCGGCCCTGCTCGTCCTGCTCAATGCGCACAGGGGCCTGGAGGGTGAGCAGCTCCGCGCCCTCGGCGACAGCGCCCTCCACCTCCTCCGCCTGAGCGGTCATGTCCTCCTGGCGGCGGCGGTAGACGCACGTCACCTTTTCCGCCCCCATGCGGATGGCGCTGCGGGTCACGTCCATGGCCACGTTGCCGCCGCCGATGACCACGATCCGCATCCCGGTAAAGTCTATGACCTCGTCGTCGCCGACCCGGCGCAGCAGCTCCACCGCGGAGATAACGCCCTCGCTGTTCTCGCCGGGGATGCCGGCCTTCTTGTCCGTGTGGGCGCCGATGGACAGATAGATGCAGTCATATTTTTCCCGCAGCTGGGCAAAGCTGACATCCGTGCCCACATCCACCTCGGTATGTACCTCGATGCCCAGGGACAGGATGGACGCGATCTCCCGGTCCAGGATCTCCCTGGGGAAGCGGTAGCTGGGGATACCGTAGCGCAGCATCCCGCCCAGCTGCTTCCGCCGCTCATAGACGGTCACCTTGTGACCCATGAGGGACAGGTAGTAGGCCGCCGACAGCCCGCCGGGGCCGCCGCCCACCACCGCCACTGTCTTGCCCGTGGCGGGAGCGCGGGCCGGCTGGGGCACGTCCCCCGCCTGGTCCACGGCGTACCGCTTCAGGCCCCGGATGTTGAGCGCGTCGTCGATCATGTGCCGGCGGCAGCGGGCCTCGCAGGGGTGCTCACAGACATAGGCGCAGGCGGAGGGGAAGGGATTGTCCTTCCGGATGAGCCGCACCGCGTCGTCGCAGCGGCCCGCCTTCACCAGGGCGATGTAGCCGGGCACGTCCACCCCCGCGGGGCACAGGGCCACGCAGGGCACCGGCGTCTTCAGCCGGCCCAGGCAGCGGTGGCGGCGCAGATGCTCCTCGTAGTCGTCCCGGAAGCCCTTCAGACCGTTCAGCACCATTTGGGCCGCGTCGATGCCGATGGCGCAGTCGGCGGTGTCCACGATGACCCTGGCCATGGTCTCCATCCGCTCCAGGACGCGATCGTCCGCCGTCCCGTCCAGGATCTGGCGGATCATGCCGGACAGCTGGTTCAGCCCGATCCGGCAGGGCACGCACTTGCCGCAGGTCTGCCCCTTGCACATCTCCAGGAAATTCAGCGCCATGTCCACCGGGCACAGCCCCGGCGGACTGCCCTCGATGCGCCGCTCCATGTTGCGGTACAGCTCCTCTACCACAGCCTCGGCCTGACTGTGGGTCTTGATGCTCAATCTGCTCATATCAGTTCTCCTTCTCCCCCCCGGGGGCGATATGGATATAGATATTTTACTATAGAAAAGCGCCTTTGGCAAGGTCCGATATATGATAAATGCTCAAAAATTGATGTAAATTTTGCATTTGGACCGATTTTTGCCGGGGGATTGCCCGGAGACGGAAGAAATGATATAATGCGCTTGGACCTTCTGCGGTCCCAACTATGAAACGAGAGGTCATTCCTATGAAGCTCATGGTCATTGACGGCAATTCCATTGTCAACCGGGCGTTTTACGGAGTCAGCCAGAACCTGTCCACCCGGGACGGGCTGCCCACCAACGCCATTTTCGGCT